>JAYEJE010000170.1:0-8943 GCA_034660415.1 Methanobacteriota archaeon
TTTGGCAAAGCTTTCTTTTTTATCACACAAAAGCGGTGAGCTTCAACTTCAGAGAGTCTTCGGTAATGATATTCTCCACGCAATGTAATTTGGTATCCGGGCGATCGCAATAAAGGACAACAGCCCTATTAAGCACAGTCAGGTCAAACCGATTGGATACCATATGGCGCAGCTCGGTGCCCAAAACGCCCTCGGCTGGCATTCCAAATACTGCTACATTTCCCGCTTCCCTTAACTCCATTACCCAATATGAGAACAACTCCGCCATCCTGTCAAGATGCCCCGACATTTTCAACTGATATTGGTACTCTAACAAATCCGTTCCGATACTAACCAGGACCGGAGGTTCTAAATCAGAAATAAAATCAGTAAATATTGGAAAATCCACCTCCATTGATTGGCCTTTCAAAACTCTCACGTTCTCTCTTACTCCCTTCTTCTCTCTTATCTCAAATACTGTGAGATACTTCATATAATCCTCTTCCTTCACGAAGGGCAGTATCCCCCTTCTTAACCGCCGCTCATCCCAGCCACTACTCAGAATATTCACGCAATAAATACCCTGCTGTAGAGCGTTTATAATCATTTGTGCGATGATAGATTGGTATCCGAAGATGGATAAATCATCGCCGTATCCTACTATCGTAGTGCTTCCCTTGCTTAATCCACCTGTCAGAATAGTATCTATCTCTTCGCAACCAGTAGATAAGTGTGTAGACGTATTAGGCTGGATTTCTACTCTTCTTGGCTTATCTATCATCCGCCTCGGGAAAGGCCCGAAATACCTGAATCTACCGCCATCTAAGGTGAACCCGTATTTGTGCTGGTCTATTCTGATACCTCTTAGTTTCTTTAGTACTATTTCCCGCCCTCTTCGCTCATGTAAGCTTACACGACTCATCTCTACTATACCATCAACTAAATAATCGAGGACCTCGGTCTTAGTTGTTTCTGATATAAGTATCAAATTCATCTTGTAGTCCGCTGCATAACTCCTTACAAGGTCGGTTAACACCTTTTCCAGCTCTTCCTTACTCTCTCCTTTACCACCGGACATTATCGCTTCCCAGCTATCCATAACGAGAAGAGCGGGCTTTTCTTCCTCGCCCAATCTCGTATGTAGAAGGTCGGCGAAAGAGCGTGGCTTTAGAAACGCTTTTGATGAGAAATACAACTGCGTTGCATCTATAACTTGGAACCCGGTACGTTCTTCCAACCATGGAAATTGTTTGTAAAGAGCGGGGACTGAAACCCGCGAAGAAAGATAGACGGCATTCTCGCCACCGAACTCGTTGAGCAGCTCAAATGCAAGCATTGTCTTCCCCGTTCCCGGCTCACCCTTTATCAGCAGTGAATATCCGATACCCGCTGCCAGTGCCTCCCTCAATTCCGGCGGTATTTTGCTATTCATGTTTCTTTAGAAAGGTTTTATTAATAAAAAAGCCTTTCGCTTTTTTATTTTATTTTATTTATGTATATCAGGGTATGAAAAGTATTTCTTCCCACACGGCTCTAAACACGTAAAGAAATAAGTAGGCTATCACACAAAGAACGACAAAGACAGCACCCATGAAAAGACCGAAGTAATAACCCACACTCTCCTCTTCTATATCGGGGCAAACTTCCCTTAATAATGCCGTTGTCTCAGGATCCAAGGACCCAAAGTTACGGAGGAGTTTCAGTGTGCATGCCGGGCATCGAATAAAGCATTTCATCGCACTGCTGAACTTAGTTCCCATCTTTCATTATCTCCTTTTGTTCTTATGTATTTATTATAAACATTTTGATATTCACTTATATTAAACTACCTATTACCGAGTGGAAAAGCTCCATGAGGGGTTGCGGATACAGACCTATGATGATAGATATAACTGCCAAGATAAGAAGAGGAATACTCATCGTTAATGGCGGGTCCCGAATCTTGGTATCATTTGCTAATTCGGGCTTCAATGGGCCAAAGAATATCCACTTCGCAGCTCCGAAGGTATATACTGCCGTTAATATAGTTGCTAGGATACCTAGTATCGCAATTGCCTGTCCAACGTAACTAGGATATGCACCGAAAACGCCTGTAAATAGTATCCATTTTCCTGTAAATCCACTTGTGAGAGGAACGCCAGTGAGTATTGCCGCGGCTATTATCCAGAGCGTAGCAGTTATTGGCATCTTATGTATAAGTCCACCCATCTTCTTCATATCTCGTATCCCCGTTACGTAAACTACTATACCAGCAGTTGAGAAGAGAATGGCTTTACCCAGGATATGACTCAAGAAGTAATAGAGCCCACCTTCAATACTCCAGATGGTGAGTGCACCCAACCCAAGGACCGAAAAAGAAATCTGACCGATAGTAGAGCAAGCACAGAGTCGTTTCACGTCTGTTTGAGCCATTGCGAGTAGAGCGCCATATATTATGGTTATCAGAGCCAGGATCATGAT
Source organism: Methanobacteriota archaeon (assembly GCA_034660415.1). Lineage (GTDB taxonomy): Archaea > Halobacteriota > Syntropharchaeia > Alkanophagales > Methanospirareceae > Methanophaga. The sequence continues at coordinate 2,440 of JAYEJE010000170.1, forward strand.
CGGTATGCAGAACACTTTGAGATCATCATGGAGGGGTAAGATGAGAACCCGGACAATCACATAGGCGGCTAGATTAGCATAAATTGTAAGCGACGCTGCTATGCAGGTAGGTGCTTCTCCATCTACCCAGGGCATCCAGACATGAAATGGAAATACGGCCATCTTAATAAATAACCCGATAAAGATCAGTAATGCAACCCAAACAGCTATTGGACTCCCTGCAAGAGCGTCTAACTCCGAAATATCAAAGCTGCCTATCTGAGAATAAACAAGTACCGATGCAAATAGGACGAATGTTCCACCTACAATGCCCCATAGGAAGCACATTACAGCTACTCTAAATCGTTCTATGTAACCAAAGTAGCTTATTAACAAGTAAAAAGGAATAATGAGTAATTCTATAAAGAGATATAGTATTATGAGGTTTGTAGCAAAGCAAATACCCATGAAAGCTGTGGATACAATGAGGTATAGCCCGAAATACGCGGTGTAATAGTTAATTTTCGTCTTTTCATCCTCTTTCCCATATAATATATCTACTCTCTGTTCTATATAGCGGAGTGAGTGAAATGCAAGAGCAGTGCAGATAATATTTATTATCAATGCTATCGGTAGACTCAAACCGTCTGCTAAGAGACCAAACGTCACATAGGGCCCCCATTCGAATCCCTCACTAATTACTGTACCCTGATAAAGTCTGATGCTCATGATGCAGAGCAGAGCAGTAGTGTATAGCAGAGCGACACCGGCGATCAAACCTGCTTTTTTACCTAATATGCGCCGGGTTAAAAGTATGACTATAGCGGCTATAACAGGTACTATTATTGTTTGCGTGAGTATATAAGGCATCATAATTTCGTCACCACCCCAAATAATACGAATAGTAAAAGGAGAATCATCGCGATAAGTATGTAGATCACATTATACGAAATCTCTCGGACCTTGTCTTCCTTTATTTTATTATAGATATTCTGGAAGTTCAAAAGTGCAGGAACCCGCTCATGAAACGCATTATCTATTCTTGTCTCAACAACTGTCTGTGACTTTGGCGGTATCCCGCGGAAAAAAACCGCTATACTCATTAGACTGTTGTCCATATATTTTGCAGTTGCCATCAGCGGGCCCTCGCAGAACTTTATCACTTTCTTTCCCGGTATCCGGTAGAACCAATCGGTGTCAAGCGTAATCGTTGGTGTACCATGAAGCTTGTCCCTTAGCAGCCAGAACGCTATGAATGTAAAGACGAGGAGTTGACTCATTGCAATTACATGACCCGGTGCATAGGGCTGATAATGAACAGGATAAGGAAGCATGTTATAAAGTATTGCTGGATACACTCCAAGTAGGATGCATAAAAATGCGGCTATAGCCATTGCGGCAAGCATATTCCATGGCGGCTCTCGCGCCTCGCATACAGGCGTATCTCGCGCAAACCATACACCCCATGGAAGTTTCAAGCCCGTGTGGAGGAAAGTTCCTACGGAAGCGAGTTCAAGCATCAACCATATAGTCGAATAATCCCACATAGCAGAGGCCTGGACAACCATTGTCTTACTTATGAATCCATTGAATAGAGGGAATCCGGAAATGGAGAACGCGCCAATCATGTACAGCCAAAAAGTAATGGGCATGTATTTGTAGATACCACCCAATTCGGTCAGTTTTCTTCGCCCCGTTACCTCGATTACTGCACCCATACCCATGAAAAGCACCGCCTTATAAAGGATATGACAGAAAGCATGAGCAGTAGCACCGTTTATCGCCATATTGCCTGCCGCCGTCCCGAAAACACCCATTCCTACACCCGCCACCATGTAGCCCACCTGGGAGATGATATGGTATGCAAGAAGCCTTCGTATATCATTCTCAAGCACCGCAAAGACAACACCATACAGTGCCATTATTGCGCCTAACCATATCAGAATTTCAACACCTGGGAAACCCCGTAGCAGCACGTATATCGCGCTCTTCGTGGTAAACGCAGTTAAAAATACCGCGCCGGTAACACTTGCTTCCGGATATGCATCCGCCAGCCACGCGCCTAAAGGAGGAACCGCAGCATTTATGATAAACGCGAGGAATATTAGATAAACGCCCAGATACTCGCTCCCTATGCCCCAGGTAAAAGAATCAAATGCAATAGAACCACCATTCTGTAAATGTATCAGAATACCGGCTAATAGGCATACACCGCCAAAAGAATGCACCATGATATAGCGGAATCCCGCACCGGATGCTGCTTTCGTCTTGCCATACCAGACTATAAACAGCGATGCCCATGCCATTATCTCCCAGAAGAAGAACAAAGTAATGAGATCACCTGCAAATACCACTCCAAGCGTGCTTCCAATGTATAATAATGCAGCCACGTGCTGCCAATCCTCTTTTATATGTATTGCATATAGGAACATGCAAAAAGAAGCGATTACGAATATGTATGCAAAAACCATGCTCAGCGGGTCTATTCTGCCGAGGGTAAGCTCATAGCCCATGAATGAGAACTGCCAGAAAGGTCCTCCCCCGAATACCCCTTTGGATATAAGAAGGAGAATTACAAATGCTATCGCCGGGAGTAAGAGTACATATACCTGTTTCACTTTACCCTTTAATAGCGGCACTAAAAAAGCGCCGAAGAGGTATACGAATCCGGGATGAAACCACTCAATCACTACCTATCACCCCCCGTAAAATACCAAATGCTAAATCCGAATTGATTTTGCATTTTGCATTTTGCATTTTGCATTTTTCAGTGTCTCTCATAATAATCCTCCTCCTTCTGAAGCCAGTGATGCCCAAGTGCTTTTGACGCAACGATGATGAACACGCAGCCAACGAAACCGTACACTGCGCTAAAGACCGGTATTTCTTCCCACCAGAAGTGCGGATGTAGATGTAAAAACAACATAGCTAGTATCCCCGCCAGAATAGTTGCGAAAATGCTTATGTAAAGCAACACAAACAAAACCCTCATCTTTATCTTCATCTCTGGTTCATGCACCTCCTAAACCCGCAACTGCGGTTTGAGCAAGCTCTAATATATAAAATGTGTCCGGGAACAAGCAGAATATAATAGAGAAAATTGCCGTTAAAGTGAGTGGAATGAGCATAAAAATAGAAGCCTCTTTTATCACTGCCTTTTTAGGCTCTTCCCCTCCTTTCGTCCAACCTTCGGGCTTACCAAAGAAAGCGGTATATATAATCGGGAAAAAATAAACGATGTCTAGCAGAGAACTTATCATAAGAACAGCTAGTAGACCCAGAGAATGCGCTTCCAGTGTCCCTAAGCCGAGATACCATTTACTTATAAAACCACACACTGGTGGAATTCCACTCATACCAAGTGCACCTACGGTAAATGCAGCCATTGTTACCGGCATTGCTCTTCCTATACCCGCCATCTCGCTTATGTTCTTCTTGCCCGTAACTACTATTATCGCACCAGCGCACATGAACAGCGTTATCTTCATAAAGCCATGGAAGGGGATATGAAGCATTGCTCCCTGTACGCCCATAGTGTTTAACAACGCCACGCCAAAGAGGATATAAGATAACTGGCTTATCGTGGAATATGCGAGTCTCTTTTTTAAGTTATCTTGTGCGATTGCCATAAGAGAAGCGACAATCATTGTGAACGCCGCTATAGAAACGAGTATTATCCCCAGTCCGAGCGCACCCATCAACTCGATACCATATATGTAACACACAACTCGGACTACTACAAACACCCCTGCCTTCACCACGGCTACGGCATGTAAAAGCGCACTCACCGGTGTCGGTGCAGCCATTGCCGTTGGCAACCAACTGTGAAGAGGCATCCATGCCGCTTTCATTGACCCCAACATGAATAACGCAAATAGTAGCATCAATGTCAAGCGAGATGCAGAAGCAATTGTTAATATCCCGCCGTTCTCAAAGTCTGTCGTCCCGGTAAGGTAAAAGGTTAACACTATCGCAACAAAGAAGAACCAACCGGAAAAAAACAAATAAGCTAAGTATTTACGACCCGCAAATCTCGCTTCCTCTGCCTCCTCAGACACCTCTGCCTTGTGCCCCCATTCGGCTAAGCCATTGTGAGCAACTAACGGATATGTTGATATTGTTAATGCCTCATAAAAGAAGTACATGGTGATCAGGTTCTTGGACAGTGCTATGCCCACCGCACCGAAAATGGCTAATGCGAAACAGGCGTAGTATCTCGTTTGCGCGTGTTCGCGCAGTGACCTCATATATCCTATGGAGTAGGACGATACCAGAATCCAGAGGAAAGAAGAAGTAATAGCGAATATAAGACCAAAAGCATCTACTCTGAATACAAAATCAAGCCCTGTAAATATCGTAAAGAGTGGGCATTCGATTACATTCCCTGCTACAATAATCGGTGCCATAGAAAAGACGATCAAAAACTGCAATATGCTGGCGAAGATCGTGCAGCCCTCTCTTATGTTCGGCCGCTTACTAAAGAGCATTATAAGGAAGACACAGATGAAAGGGCATGAAATTGCTAACAATGGTCTTATTGATTCTATTACCACCACCTCAACCGCCTCCTAAAATTATTTGTGATGCCCTCGTGGCTAGTCTAATGAGTGGTATGGGCAATATTAAACCACCAATTAAACAGGCGAGTGCAAAAGCAACAACTGAGAATACCATTGAGAAGGGTGCCTCGTGGGTCCTAGCAGCCCCTCTTTCTACCATTAGAACCTTTGCCACTTTGAGATAGTACGTGGCGGCGTATATAACATTAAATAAAATTATGACAAAAGTCATAACCATCACCACTCCGCCAATAGATTGAATTGCCATCGCCACAGCCATTAATATCAGGAATTTACTCCAAAAGCCAATTAAAGGTGGCATGCCCAATAAAGAGAGCAAGCCTACCGACATAGAGTAACTTGTATAGGGCATATCCTTTGCAATGCCACCCATTTTCGCAAGGTCCCTGGTGTGGATAGTAGCATGAATGTTGCCAGAACCCAGGAACACCAGCGCTTTGCCTATGCCATGACTCAATATATGAAGTAAAGCACCCGCCATAGCTAAAGATGCCGCTTCCGGAATAGCCCCTGCGGGTTCGATAGCTAGGATATAAGCGGCAACTCCTGCTCCTGTGGTTATAATACCTACATTGACTATGCTTGAGTATGCAAACAGTCTTTTTATGTCCATCTGGAAGTATGCAAAGAGGTTTGCCACGGTCATTGATAGAAGTCCCAGGATAAGCAAGATAAGTCCGTAATTATAGTAGAAGGGGAAGAGCGTGAACAAGACCCTAATTAAGGCGTAAAAACCGACCATTATCATTATTCCACTCAGCATAGCTGAGATCGGACTGGGTGCAGCAGGATGTGCATCAGGCAACCAGGTGTGAAGCGGATAGATAGCCATTTTTATGCCCAGGCCCACGGTGATGAAGATAAAAGTTGCTTGGACAGTTCTACTACCATATAACGGAGGCAATAAAAGCGAGAGGTCATGTATGTTCAGCGAACCTGTAACCGAATATAAAAAGCCTATCCCGATCAAAAAGAAGCAAGCACCGATAGAGCCCATAACGAGATATGTAAAACCCGCCCTCAGTGATGTTCCACCCTTCGATCCTACTAATGCATACGCAGATAAGGACAGTATCTCGATGAAGACATACATATTAAATATGTCGCCGGTGACGGCGATGCCGCATAAACCAGTAATAAAGAGTTGATAAAGAGTAAAGAAAGAGACTTTTCTGCCAGGTAGTTCGTGCTCTACACTGCTCTTTGAATGTATTGCACAAAGCAGTCCTAAAAATAGGATAATAACCAATATATAGGCATTCAACGCGTCCACAACATATTCTATGCCCCAGGGAGGGCTCCATCCGCCGAGCCAGTAATATATTGTTCCTTTCGTAAGGACATAGTTCAGGACAAAAATAGCCATTACTAGTTGAATGATGATAGTTACAATGGAAATGAATGGGCACGCATTCTTGTTCCGCCACCCGACGATCAGAATAGTGAATGAGGAGAGCATAGATATTACAACGATAAGCACTGGTAAATGTTCAACCGGACTCAACATCCCTCTCCACATCCCCCCTTTTTATTAGCCATCTGTTCAAAGATGCCTTCAATTATGAAGAAGGCGGAATGTAGCATATAAAACCAATACTTTTTTAGTATATAGCAAAAGTTGGGACCCGTTTTCATAGGTGTTCGGTTAAGTACGACTCAACATAAACAATGACCCATAAAATAAGATATTATAACAACACATTTCCGACACAAATTTACACTGATTTATCTTTTTTGTTTTTATTTTTCATATGACGTTTTACCGTCACAGAGCAGAGCGACCAAAATTAATTATAAGTTTGTGATTTTCATCTGCGTTAATCTGCGTTAATCTGTGTCCATAAAATACTTTTTGTAGGATAATCTTTTCTTTTTGTTTTGTGGGCCATAAATAGTTAACCGAACACACATGGCACCCGCTCAAATCCTCTGTGCAAGCCTAATT
>JAYEJE010000171.1:0-1653 GCA_034660415.1 Methanobacteriota archaeon
CAGGTCGCGAAATACATCAGTGGTGTGGAGCTTACCTTTTCCGCAGGTGCTATGTCTATGACATGGACACCTTTGCTCATAAGAGCGTCGACAAAGGCGGTTTTCAATCGCGGCGAGCTGTTTCTGACGTCCTTGCCCACAACCACTCTTAGCTCTTGCGGCTCTTTACCACGGTGCTTACGCAGTAGCTCTACATATGCCAGCCCGGCCAGGGTACAGAAGTCGTCACTGAGCTGGGTGTCTGCTATGCCTCTTATATCGTTCGCACGATATGCGGTTTTATCTAATATCATTTTTTTTTAACCTTTCCCCTCTAATCCCAACAACAAACACTCCTCAGAATTGTTATTACTAAGCACGTACTTGTATCCACTATATCGCTCTTCTCTTACTACTGGCTTATACTGCCTTAAAATTCTTTTCAAGTCTGTAATAGGAGGTATGCCATCTGACCTGTATGAAACAACAATAGCGGCATTTTGGAATTTTTTGAATAGATTGTTAAACGCAGTGTAAATTTTATTTTTATCACACCAAACAGGTTTATTATGCTTTATCCTCTTGTGTTTGCTCCGGTAGTCAATCATATCCTCCCATTTCGGATAATTCACAATACCCTCAAGGAAATGATAAAAGTCCAGGTAATCCACGCCAACGCCTGCTTTCGATATGTAGGGAGTATCAATATAGACGAGGTCAAAATCACCCTCAATATCGAATACATCGAGATTTGAGGCACTGTTTTCCTTTCCGTTAGAAAAAACACACCTATTTGCTTCGTTTACAAAATTCAAGAAATGTTCTTCAAATGGTGTATCCCATGTTGTTTTGTTGCCAAAGCTCCGTTTAACATTTGAAGTACGCATGTAAAGGTTCTTTCGATGGAAAAGATTATAAGGGCGTTTTATAATGCAGGATTGAAATAACGCATAATAAGCCAGTGTGCGCTTGTAAAAGGCATCCAAATTTTCGATGTTCCTGATAACCATATCAAGCCATCTGTTCTCCTCATTAGTATAGTAAATATCGGCGAATGTATCCTGGATGAAGGAGGGATAATCGGTGTCACAATGAGGTTGCAGTAAAAAATCTATGTCGTTCTCTGATAATCTTATTGCATCGTTCTCTATCAAAGCAGTGCCGATGTAATAATTAGTCTTTAGTATGTCGTTATAAAAAACATGTTTACCTTTAATTTTCAAAAAATAGCCTACGATCCCTGTTCCACCGAACGCATCTAAGGCGCTTTCAAATTCAAGCTCTTTTATAATAGCCCAAATCCACTCGACTATCTTTGCTTTGCTCCCTTGATACCGGGTTGTGGGGAGATTATAAGGCTTAATTAACTCACCCATAAGCGTTAATTGGGATGTCGTCTCAATCATTTTTATCACTTTTTGCGCCTTGTTTATACTCAAAATACTCCTTTATATTACGATAAGGCGGTTTTGGTAATTCATGCAATTGTGCCATATCCTTTGTCTGATAATACATCCAATAATCATCAAAGATTTCTACTCCATATTTTGAAAAAATGCTGGTGCCATCTCTTAATTCTTCTATTTTTGTTGTAGAACCTATGTTTTTGGTATTCCCGCTTCCAGGTCTGTCACTTGCGATTTTATACTTCTCTTGCAGGATAAATTCAATATC
>JAYEJE010000172.1:0-8938 GCA_034660415.1 Methanobacteriota archaeon
TCACTGCTACAGGTGCTGCGATCGGAATGATAAAAATAGATGATTTGCATATAGCAAAGAACGCAATGACGGAAGAGGCGAATAATCCGGAAGCTCAGGTCGCCGGCAGAACGCGAGATCTAATAGAAACCGAGCAGCAGTCTTCGGGTTTCCAAATGTCCGGTGGGCGATTGAAATACGGTAGAACGGGCGAGAAACATCCGAAGTCAGTATATAGGAAGGATTGACCGTCGCCCGCTATACGGTCTAAGGGAACTCCCAGTAAATAGTTTACCCATTTTGATAATTATCATAGACGCGGATTTACACAGATTTACACAGATTTTTTTTCTGTGTTAATCAGTGTTAATCTGTGTCAATAATTTATTTTATTTTGTTTTTACCGCAAATCCACTATCTCCGATACATCCGGCCCCGTTGAGATTAACTTTACAGGTACTCGTGTGTCGTGCTCAACCTTAGCAACAAAATCCTTCACCTCTTTGCTCAACTCTTCGTATTCTGTCGCACCCTTGCATGACGGGTCTAACCGATCCACACCGCTCAATGCCACAATAGTCGCCCCATTTATCATCGCTGAGTAAGCAGCCATCTCCGCATCCCACTCGCCTATTCGCCTCTTCCGCTTTGTAACCGTGCCATACTCTTCGATATGCAACTCAGCCGCTCTTTCTTCTTTCATCTGCGTTCCAAATGGGCCTTCGCCCACTCGCGTTGGAAATGACTTGAATACAACTATTACATCATCTACTCGTGTAGGTCCAATGCCCACATCAGCAGCCATCTGAGATGCGGTCGTATCTTTAGAAGTAACGAATGGATAAGTCCCATAGAGCAAAGAGATACCAAAACCTTGCGTCCCTTCTATCAGCACGCCTTTACCACGGTCAAGCGCCGTGTTTATCTCCATAGGCACATCACAAATGAATTCTGCCAGCTCTTTTGCGTCTTTCGCTTGTCTCGCCGTTCGATACGCTCTTGCTGCATTCGCAGGTCCACAGCCACTGCCCGTGGATCCAATTTTGTTCTTCAGGTGGCTATCTTTTTTGTCCTCATCGATATGTTTCTGTTCTATTATCACGCTTCTTCTATCCACACCTACTCGCCCCTTTAACCCGAAGGAAGATACTTCCTCTTTTAGCACACTTGGATTAACCAATACGCCAGCACCGATAAGAAGCCGTGCAGGTTCATATATGAACCCGGAAGGCACCATCCTCAAAGCATATTTCTTATCTCCTACTACAACCGTATGCCCTGCATTGGGTCCTACACCACCTCTCGCTACTACTTCCGGCCTGTCATGTCTTGCAAGATACGCGATTATCTTGCCTTTACCTTCATCACCAAAAAATCCCCCTACTAATATTGTTGATGGCATGGTTATTACAAACCTTTTCTTAGAAAGAAAAGCTTTACCAAAAGAACTTATTTGTTATGCCGATTTCCCGAAGGGAAATCAGTTTTTGCAAAGCAAAATCGGCCAGTATTGGGCACCAAGTTGTTATCATGGCTCAGTAGGGCATGGCTGGTAAGTGGTAGAGAGGTATATATCGGGGCAGAAGGGTTACGAGAAGATAGATACTGTACCGGTGGTGGATGAAGAAAAGGAAACACTCAGAGCGCACAAAGCATGGTACATAACGCTTTATAACAAACTTTTTGGGGAAAAGCATCAAAAAAAAAGACTCCGCAACCAAAATTGGCTATTTCCCCCGACTATAGCAGACTTAATCGAAGAAGACCACATTTGTAGACTTGTAGATGAGGTAGTAGAAGGTATAGACTTTAAAAGTATCGAGGAAAAATATGATGGCCCTGGCAGTCCTGCACATCATCCAAAGGTCATGATGAAACTCCTCATTCAGGGCACCATCGATGGCATTCGCTCTTCTCGAAAGATTTCTAAGGCGACAAAGGAAAATGTTGTGTATATGTACCTTTCAGACCACTTGAACCCAGATTTCCGTATGATCCAGGAAGGATAATTTAGAAACTATTAAACTTGTTATTGCCGAGATTGCAAAATTAGCTCGGGAGATGGGTATGGTAAAACCCGGGCATTTAAGTATCGATGGCACAAAAATTAAAGCGTCCACCTCAAATTTCAGCGTACTCTCTAACGAAGAGCTTGACGAGATGAAAAACAAAAAGCATTTCTCCGAATTCCCATATAGATTGAGGCAGTTTTTGGTAAATTGCCAAAAAATACAATTATATCCGCCGATAATGACTATCACGGACTCTGCAGAAAACATTGATTTTTTGAAAGAACACGAATTGGACGGATAGATACCCCATGAGAAGCGTGCCTCCAAGATGCAAGGCAAAACTAAAGAATCGGGAAGGTTTGATCGGGCATACATAGCACATAATTTGAAGAGAATATGGACGATAAAAAGTCAAACTAAAGCTATTGGAGTGAATTCCACCAAAAAGGGACGTATTGATCAATCATCCCTCAAAAATTTGTGTAGAAGCATTAAAGGGCTATGGTCCCAAATTTTATCTTCTATACCAAGTATAGTACTAATTAAAGTCAATTATGGGACAGCCTTTTAAGTACGGGGTATAGTGACTTAAGTACATTTAGCATCATAATGTCTATAATAGTAAATTAAGGAGGGGCAATTGATCGAAGGCAATGCCATGAATAAACCCACAGTCTTTATAGGCTACAGCCATAAAGACAAGTCATGGAAAAGTAAGCTGGTCAAACACTTGAGTGTGCTCCAACTAGAAGGTCTTCTTGATATATGGGATGATAACCACATCAAGGCAGGTGAAGATTGGTACACGAAAATCCAAGAAGCTATTGAAGCAGCCAGCGTGGCTATTTTGCTTGTCTCCGCCGATTTTCTCACTTCAAAATTCATACGCAACAAAGAAGTTCCCCGCATATTGGAACGCCGTGAAAAGGAAGGTCTTCGCATCTTTCCCGTTATAATGAGACCATGTGCATGGGATAAAGTAGAATGGCTTGCTAGAATGCAAGTCAGACTAATGGATGGAGAACCACTTTCTGCTGGGAATGATCACCAAATTGAAACCGAGTTGACAGCCATTGCAAAAGAGGTCGCACGCATCACAGATAAAGAAAGTCTACCACAAGTTTTAAAGGAACATCAGCCAGACATTCTGAAAACGGAAAAAGAAATATCTTCATTGTCAACACAGCCTATAAAGGACCAAGAAAAAAAAGAAGAGATTTTACAGCAATTAGAAAAGGTCTTTCTACTGGGATTTGAAACAGGAAAAGGTAGAAAAACTGAAATAAATAACATCAAGGTCTTTCAAGATGAAGATGGGGAAATAATTATTAGGTATGGCGAAATATGAAAATGTAGCCGAAAAACATTTCTTTTCTAACAACCTGAATTTTTGGCTTTATAGGCACTATGTCCGGAGTCTCCACATATATGCATTACATAAAACATATTTAAGTGATATTATCATAATAACGGTATAGTGGTAAAAAGATATGGATGTTATAGTTTTAACGCCTGAGCCAGAACAAAAAAGTTACTGGAGGCTCATATTGGCAATAATCTTCGTTATCCTTCTGACTCCCGGAGTAATAATATTGGCGTTCTCAATTATAGGAGGTGTCATTTATATTGTTTCAGTACTAGCGCCTCTCCTGTTCACATTCTATTGGATACCACTTTATTACTGCTCAATGAAGTTTTCTATCACGGGAGAACATGTAATTGTGGAAAAAGGAGTATGGTGGAAGAAAGAAACCACAATACCTTTTGAAAGGATAACGAATGTGGATAAAACACAGGATCCTTTTGAGCGATACTACAAAATTGGTAAGATTCATGTTCAAACAGCAGGAGCTGGAGGGGTAGAAGCTGCTAAGGCAGAAGCTGTAATACAGGGAATAAAAAATCGGGATGAAGTGAAGGAGGAAATCAAAGACAGGATTAGAATCAAAAAAGGAGAGCCAATGCCAAGAGCAGATGAGAAGGAGTTGCTATCAAAAATATTGGTTGAGATTAAGGAGCTGAGGAATGACTTAAAGGGCTGATAGAGGGGATATTAACTGTGAAGGTTAAGAAATGGAAGGACTCTTTTTGGATTATTTATCATACCCAAACAGGCGGTGGATGAGCTTGGTATTTCAGCGGATGAGGTGTTAGATATGGAAATTGTGAAAAAGAGAAGGAGAAGCGGATTTGGAATTTGTAGAGGCGCATTGCTATATAAAGAAGAAGAGCCTCACGCTGACTTATGGTAAAATACATATTGTGGATACATATGCGTGGAGAATACGTGCGATTTTATAAACTTATAAGAAAGACAAAAAGTTTTTTTAGCTGGTAATTCTGATTCGTGATTATGACAAAAAACGAGATAATCAATTATCAATTCGCAGAGCGGATAAAATCAGCACTGATAATCGGCTCTAAGATGCTGACAGTACTAGAAACGCTGGAGGGGCGCGAATTAGAAGGAGCGAAAAAAACGATCTTTGCCTTCTTTGACGGCTTGTCCGCTGAGACGGGGATAGCATTGAACGCAACGCGGATGCAAGAATTCGCACTTGTGGACGAGAAGTTGAGGCAGATAAAAATAAAGATAGAAGGGGATGATTATACTGAGGCACATGCAACACTCGGAAGAGCGGTATCGCACGCTACAACTGCTTGTGCGGATGCTATGAGTACCTTAATGGAGGACGGACTGCTGTAGCTCAAGTCAGTTGTTCGTGAATTAGAAGTAGAATTCCCTCACATATTCCGGCTTCCTTGTCAATAGATCCCGAATACTCAGGATCCCTACGAGCACGCCATCCTCAACCACGGGCAGTCTTTTTATTCGTTTTCTTGATGCAAGTTTACATGCCTCGTCCTCAGATGCTTCTGTCTCAATGGTAACCAGAGGCGATGTCATGATCTCTTTTGCTTTTATCTCGCTCGCCCTTTTATCCTTCAGTAGAACCTTTAATGCTATGTCTCGCTCAGTAATTATTCCCGCTGGTTTACCTTCCTCGGTTATCACCACACTCCCTATTCCCAACTCTTCCATATCCTCTGCTATTTTAGTTACCGATGTTTCTACATCCTCTGCGATGATGGGTCGGCTCATTATATCTTCAACTTTCATCTCATCTTTCTCCTTTCACCTCTTTTTACTAGCCCATTGCAAAAAGATTATTCCAATGGATAGAATTTAGTTACACACGTCGGGTTTCTCGTTAATACGTTTCTAACACTTATGATGCCCCTGAGTTCACCATCTTCAATCACTGGCAGCCTTCTTATGTCATTCTCCGCCAGTATCGCGCATGCCTTCTCCAGTAGTACGCCTGGCTCAATAGTGACCAGAGGAGAGGACATAATTTCTTTTGCTTTTATTTCGCTTCCCTTTCTATCTCGCATTATAACTTTTATTGCTATATCTCGATCAGTAACAATTCCTACTGGTTTTCCCGACTTTGTTATCACTATGCTTCCCAGCCCAGCTATTTCCATCTCCTTTGACAGGTCAGTGACTGACGTCTCTTCATCCGCAGTGAGAACTTTGGGTGTCATTACATCCCCTACTTCCAATATTTCTGCTTCCATTTTATTTTCTTCCCCTCTGTGATATTAATTTAAGCATTCATAAATATCTTTTTTCCCTTCTTCTCTATGTTGCCTATTGAATTATAGTTTCATACGTTTTCCGTTAAAATTTTCTTTTCGCCTTCTGACGATGAAGAACTCAACACGCTAATAATATCCCCATCTGCCAGATCGAGTATGCGGTGCTTCAAAACCGCTACTTGCTGCTCAACATCGCCTTCCAGTTCGATCTCGTAACCACCTTTAAAAATCGCCGCCTTTACCTTCTCGCCTATAATATCGTCCCTTTCTGGCTTTAATCGTAATATCATCGAATCAGGAGGCAGGAATTTGTCATATTCTGCCAAAGCACCGCTTCTTATACCGTCGATCAAGCCATCGGCATCGCCGTCTGTAATGCCTATCATGGGGATACCAAACCTTTTCAGTATATCGCCGGCAATGCTTGTTGTATCGTCACCTATGACAACAGCAACTGCAATATCAGACTCCAGCATCTTTGGAAAGAGGTTCTCAACGGTGTAGAAGAAACATGCTTTCTTCTTACCTTTTCTTGGTACTTTTTCTATTCTTATCCTTCTCGGTTTTGTCCTCCGAATTAGACTGCCGGTTTTTATCAGCGCGCCCTTCAGGTCCAGAAGGGGCAGTTTCTCAAGGTTATGTTCTATTAACGTACCGCCCACTATCTTTACAAGTTTGCCCTCTTTCGCAACCAGCGTAACAGTATGTTCATGCGCAGACATAGCAACAACAACGCCATTCACAACGATTTTCTCGCCCGGATGCACACCCTTTATCTCTCGATATACTAGATTTGATTCCTTTTTACATCTCGATTCAAGCTTGTAGGGCGCTCGCTCACTAAAGTCACTAAAAATTCCTGTTAGCTGTCTATATATATCACGCTGCTTCAGGAACCATGGAATAATAATCCTGTTGCTGTACTCAAGTTGCACAAATGAAAGACAGCCCTCTGCTCCACCGCGATCAATAAAGTTCCGCAGAATGCCTTCGCCAAGCATGAACCCACTCTCTTCTGTCTTCGCATGGTTCAACAACAGGATAAAATCAAGTCCGCGATTAACAAAATCGTACACTACTTCTGAAGGTTTAGTATCCTTGCTTATGTCTATTATGTGTTGCAAATCGGCATCTATAACTGCCGTTTTACCTGTTATCCCTCCCAGGGACGCTTCCAACTCAAATCCCGATTCCTTTAGTCTCCCGATCGCATCTTCCGCTTCGCCTTCGTCTATTACCTCGGGGCCGTGGATTAGTAATCCTAATGTTTTCATTAATAAGATATTATATTATTTTCATATAAAATTTTAGGAGGTGAATCAAAAACAAAAAATGAAAAACAAGATGGGTTGGCTAATACTGGCGATTTCTATTGGCTTTGCGATTATTGTAAGTGGTATTGCAGTTGGTTTGGCAGAGGACTCAAATACCGAAACGGCAAACTCGACTGAAGGCACACACGTAGTTATACAAGCTTTCGATCAAAATCCCGCGGGAAACTACTCTACCAATATATACGAGTGGGTTATGCTCTACAATCCCACAATCGAGAGCGTGAACATTAGCGGTTGGACTATCTCTTCTATAGAATACCGTGGAGGAAAAAGTTTTCGGGTAATAAATATCTCAATACCCCCAAAAAAATACTTGACCTTTGTTCCCGGTAAACCGTGGTTACATGATACTAAGGGTGAGCGGATTATTTTAAAAGATGCGGAAGGAAACATATTAGACGAAACACTCGTAGCATACGATGAGGATGATGATAATCTTTTTTATGAAAGACATCCAGTGGGCGTTGATACCGATTCTGACTCAGACTGGCGATTTGGGTTGCAAACATTAGATAAAGGTGGTCTGAGAAGGGGAACAGTCAAATATGTTTATGATGGCGATACAATACACATTTCTCCTGTTTGTTCCAAAGCTACGGAGTTCATAACATATAATGCTACTCAACATATTATACCACCAGATAATATCACCGATGAAGGTAAAATATACATCTCTCCTGTGGAGATGGCGGGGATCCAAAGTGTACGCTTGGATGGAATAGACACACCTGAATTGAAGACGAAAGAAGGGGATATATTAGAGGAAGGGAATAAATCCAGGAATTTTTTAGATGCACTGTGCGGGAAAAAAGAAGTTGTGTTTGACATAGACGATTGTAGCCAATATGGCAAATACGATAGAGTATTAGCGATGGTTTATGTCAATGGGACGAATGTGAATCAGGAGATGCTAATAAATGGCTCGGCAAAATCACTCATAATAACTCCCTCGGAATTTATACCGTATGCAAACTACACATACACACCACTAAAACTAAATCCCGTTGTTAACCGGAGTATCGCATTTAATGCCTCTTCTTCCCGGACTTTTGATCCAAACGCCGCTATAGTATCGTACGAATGGAGCTTTGGAGACGGAACAAATAGAATTGGGAAGATAACTAATCATACGTACCAGTCACCAGGCAATTATACCGTGTGTTTAGAGGTAACAGATAGCGATGGCAAAGAAAGAAGATGTAACGCAGTAGACATAACATTAATGGTATATTTGACGAATGGCAAACCACCAATCGCAGGCACACCACTACTTCGGTGTGGGTGCTAATAAATAAAATACCCAACTAATGGATGTGGTACAGAATGTACAGGTATGAAAAAAACCAAAATTTTCCCCTTTTTCTTTTTATGGGCTACGCTCCTTTTACTAAGACATTTTTAAAAAATAATAGGAGGAAATAAGGAAATAATTTGTTCTCCCATTCCCCCACCCTATTTTATTTTATTCTTGTTATTGCAAATACTCATTTCGGTTGTTCTTGTGTCAGTGGGCACACGTCCAGATGATCAGTGTCTGCACTCCCGGCAGCGCCTGGTATAGTGTAGTTGCCCGTTCCACCCGGTGGTTGCGACCAGAAATTACTTATCCAGTTATTATACGTCCCATCATCCCATGCTTGTGGCACATTATCAATGAAGCAGTTCTCATGTATCCCGGTATTTATAACGCCGCTTTCTAACCGGACTCCCGTGCCTGCAATAGAGTTATTCTGGATTTTATTCCCTTCTATTCTGTTCGCACTGCCCGAAGCAATCCATATTCCCTGGCCACAGTTTATTATCGCGCCATTCTGTATCGCATTTCCTGACGAGTTATAAATGGCGATGCCGACTGCGCTATAGTTTACCGTGGTTGTGATGTTCATTATTCTGTTGCTGATAATCACACAATTGCTTGCATTGTTCATGTATATGCCTGCTCTGATAGGACGTGGGATCAATGGTGCATCTACCTCTGCTGTTTCACCCGATGCTACCTGCACATCCGCC
>JAYEJE010000173.1:0-1652 GCA_034660415.1 Methanobacteriota archaeon
GATATGGTGCTTAATGGTTACTTTCCACATAGAAGTAGGACACTTTTATAGGAAAAGAAAGCACATGTAAAAGAAGTGTCCGAAATGAAAAAAGAATTATTAATCCTGAAACGTAGGAAAGCAAAAGAACTGCACGAAAAAGGCTGGAGTAACCATAAAATAGCCAAGTATTTACTGGCAAGCAAAGACAGTGTAGGTAAATGGGTGCAGATGGATGAAAGCGAAATATCAAGCGACAACAGAGGCTGGAAAAGGGGGAAATCAAGAACATACACGCCGGAAACAAAACAGCAAATTATAAATATAAGAAAAGACTTAGAGAAAGAAAACAGCTATTTCATTGGCTCTAATGTAGTCAAGAAAAATTATGAAGCCAAAACAGACAAAAGTGTCTCAATATCTTTTGTAGGCAGAGTATTGAATGAGGCGGGACTGGTAAAAAGCATGGGAAAGAAGAAAAGAGGAAGGAGCAAATACATGAAATATCCTGATTATACCCTGACAAAACTGGGTAAAACCATGATGAGCATTGATTTTATCGGTCCGAGGTATCTCAAAGGCTCTGACAACAGAATTAATTTCCTCTCATGCAAATACATCCGCCCGGAAAAGAGGGGCATAGTAACAAGAATTGAGGGACAGACTACTGAAGAGACGATAAAGACATTGAAAGAGATCTGGAAGACGCACCCCATCCCAGAAATATTGAAAATAGACAACGATTCCGCATTCGGGGCTAATTTGCCGCACGAGAGACACATTGGCAAACTTGCATTTTTCCTGCTTAATCTGGGCGTTTATCCTTTGTACGTAGCTCCGAGAAGCCCGTGGAATAACGGGGAGGTGGAAGGATTTAACAGCGTCTTTTCAAAGAAATTCTGGAATAAACTGCAATTCAGCGGTGAACAGGAGATTGACGTCAAGATCAAGGATTTTAACGTCGCTTATGAGAAATATTCGCAATTGATATCAAACAATCCTGAGATTAACGAGGAAAACATTAAGCATATGGATGATTTCAAGGATGTGAATCTGGAAAATAAGGGTGTTGAAAACTTCAAAGCACACAAAATCTATTTTTTACGGATTGTAAGGCGAAAGAACGACAAGGGCAGTGATGAAGAATACGGATTCATTGACATTCTGAATCATGAGATAAAAATGCCGAAAGATCTGATTAACCTGTTCGTATTCTGTGTTCTGGATCTTAAATCGAAGCTTCTCGAAATTAATATTGAGCTGGATGATGGGTCTTTGAAAGAGGTCAAATCAACGGAGTTTATAATCAAAAGTGTTATATATGATTAAACATAATCTGATAAAAAAGAGGTATGCTAAAATGTCCTACCTTTATGTGGAAAATAACCAATAACAATCATATTGAAAACCTCATGGGTATCGTTGGACAGAGGGTAAAGAAGAATCGCCAGTCATGGATCGATAAAAATCTAAATATCATGCTGAACACCATCTGGCACATAATCTCTTAGTGATAGTCCGGTAGATGTACTTGTGGTGATTTTTGACATTCATCAGTGTTACTGGAAGTTTCGGTTAGATTTTTTGTGCACCAAATCGTGACTGGTCCCAAAACTTTTTCAGCTCATTCGTGAATTTTAGATTATTGCCTTTGCTTCTCAGGTCATATAAGC
>JAYEJE010000174.1:0-8927 GCA_034660415.1 Methanobacteriota archaeon
GACACGGATTTACACTGATTTACGCGGACTTATCTAAGTTTGGCATTGTTGATCTCTATCATCTGTGTTAATCTGCGTTAATCTGTGTCAATAATTTATTTTAGTTTGTTCAAGATAAAAGCGTTAGTTTTTAAACCATCACCCTTTTTATCTAACAGGTAGGTAGGATAATTTTTAGGTTGTTGGCATAAAAATGGTTGTGACTATAGTGGAAAAGGCGAAGAGAGCGAAAGAAGCGGCATTAATATTGGCTAATGCGACAACGGCAGATAAGGATAAAGCGCTGTTAAGAATCGCGGATTCCATTGATATGGATAGAGCCCAAATACTGGCAGCAAATGAGAAGGATATTGCAGATGCGTTACGGTTAACAGAAGCAGGTAAGATGTCCAAGTCATTGCTTGACCGGTTAAAATTGAACGATTCAAAGCTAGATGAGCTAATATTAAGTGTGCGAGATGTTGCGAAATTAGATGACCCGGTAGGTAAAACGATCTCGGCAATCGAGTTAGATACGGATTTGGAGCTTTATCAGGTATCGTGCCCTATTGGTGTCATCGGCGCGATATTTGAATCGAGACCCGATGTGCTGGTTCAGATTTCCTCGCTCTGCCTGAAAACCGGGAATGCAGTAATGTTGAAAGGGGGTTCGGAAGCAAGGCATTCAAATGAAGCGCTATTTGCGATTGTAGCAAAAGCGACCTCTGAAGACGATCGAATACCCGAAGGCTGGATACAATTACTTGAATCGCGAGAGGACGTAAATGCGATGTTAAAATTGAATGAGTATATAGACCTCCTAGTGCCTCGTGGTAGCGACCAATTCGTAAGATATATACAAGATAACTCCAGCATCATGGTCCTTGGTCATTCTGAGGGCGTATGTCACGTTTATGTTGACCGAGACGCCGATTCTGATATGGCGTTAGATGTATGTTTCGATTCTAAAGTGCAATATCCCGCGGTTTGTAATGCTGCAGAGACTTTGCTTGTGGATACTGCAATTGCCGCTGAATTTATACCACAGATGGTTGAGCGGTATCAGAGTGCGGGCGTTGAGGTCCGGGGATGTCAACGGACAATGCAAGTCATGGAAGGCAAAAACGAGATAAAAGTGGCGTCCGAAGAAGATTGGCGTACAGAATATAACGACTTGATCATCTCAATCAAAGTGGTTGACGGTGTGGACGAAGCCATTGCACATATCAATCAGTACGGATCTGGACATACAGATGCAATTGTCACGGGAAATAAAGAGCGCGCGCGTAAGTTCTTGCAGTTTGTTGATTCTTCATCGGTAATGCACAATGCCTCAACTCGGTTCAGCGATGGGTTCCGGTACGGTAAGGGCGCCGAAGTGGGTATAAGCACGTATAAGGTGCATGCAAGAGGTCCTGTGGGTTTGGAGGGATTAGTCATCTATAAATATCTACTTGTCGGCAAGGGGCATACAGTAGCTCCGTATGTAGGGACAGATGCGAAGGAATTCACGCATAGAAAGTTGTGAAGATATAGTACGATGAAAAGGATAGCGATAAAAGTTATTCCCAATTCGAAAACGGAAGAGATAATAGATGCGGAACCAATGATAATTAGGGTGAAAGAGCCGCCAACAAAAGGCAAGGCAAATAAAGCGGTAGTTATGTTATTGTCCCGATACTTCAACGCAGACGTAAGAATCGTTTCGGGTGCAAAAAGCAGACGTAAAATAGTAGAGGTAGTTTAGAAGAGAAATGAATATAAGGGACGGTAAGTTATGCTGGCTGATCCTGGGTCTGATTTCCATTGCTCTGTTAGTCTACGTGTTATTCCGTTTCTGTGATGTGATCATTTATGGGATTTTCCTTTACTACGTTGCGAGACCGGTATACCGTGGATTTGTCAAGAGATACAAATACGAGCGTGTGGGTGCTTTCTGTTCGTTATTCTTTATTGTTCTGCCACTAGTCCTTATATGCATTTATGCATTGAGTGTGGCATATGAGGGCGTGAGTAAATTTTTTGTGGATTCCGGTTTCGGGTACACGAGTTATGTGGATGAAATCGTAAAAAACGTTAAAGAGATTGCAAGTAGCATAAACCTGGCGGATATTTCTAATTTGATCACTCTGGGCGATAACTGGAGTGTATACATAACACAATTATCCGCTTTTTCGGGCACAATGTCCCGGTATTTCGATTTCCCGCTCAAGTTGTTCCTTACGTTCGTAATAGCATATTATCTGCTGAAGGATGGAGCTAAACTCATGGCATGGATAACCGATACATTCCTCGGTGGCAAAACAGAGCTAGCAAAGAAGTTCTTTGACGATGTCGATTCTGCCCTTTACCAGGTATACGTCGGTAATATCCTGACGGCGATTTTAACCGCCTTGGTTGCTGTTGTTACTTTCTATCTTCTTAATCTCGTTGCACCACCTCAGTTGCTGATACCATATCCTCTCCTGTTTGGAATACTGTGCGGAATTGGGATCTTCATACCAATTGTCGGGGTGAAATTGATCTGGGTTCCATTGACTTTCTATCTAGGTGTTCAGGCATATCTAAATGGTATTCTTCCCACGTCATGGTGGTTCATTCTGTTATTCATTGTTGTTATGTTTCTTGTGGTGGACTCTGTGCCTGAATACGCTCTGAGACCGTACATAAGCAAAAGATACGTACATGTTGGCGCGTTACTCCTTGCATACATCTTTGGTGTGTGTATCTTTGGTTTTCTGGGTCTGTTCTTAGGGCCGATGATACTGATAATAGCAACAAGTTTCATGAAGATCGTTCTGCCAGAGCTGAGAGGCTAGTGTCTATGGGAACTCCCAATAAATAGTTTACCCATTTTGATAATTATCATAGACACAGATTTCACAGATTTACACAGATGCTACTGTCCCGAAAAGATTATTAAGTTTTTACAAGTTGAATCGAAATTAAATTTATGAATCAATACACTATTTTAAATCTGTGTTAATCAGCGTTAATCTGTGTCTTAAAAATCCTTGAAAAATGATACAGTCTTGGTAAATTATTATTTGTAAGTTCCCTGAAATGGAGAAAGAAGTAAAATCATGTCATGCGGGGGGAGGGATTCGAACCCACGTATCCCTACGGAACAGGATCTTAAGTCCTGCGCCTTTGTCCAGCTCGGCTACCCCCGCTTTGCTTAAGTCTATCTAATTTCTTGTATATATATGATATTCTTCTATTAACTGTTTTCACCTACCAATTCCTCACATTTCGCTTCGATGAAGAGGTCAGGTTTTTCTGCGATGATTGTGACAGTGTAATCAATAGCTTGAGACGGGATGCCAAGGCTAAGACAAAGGGGGAATAAGAGAAAGACCGAGATTACAGCTATTATCGAAATCCTTCTCCGATGAATAGAGCAAAACAGTTATGTTATGGACCATACCAAGCTCCAGGCTGCCGAAGCTCGCACCACTTATTCCGAATGCACTTGCTGTACTGATGCAGAACAAGATGCAAAGAAGTAATACAAGTACCGTTTTTTTTTATATTACTCATCCGACGGAAGCATAAGGATAAAAACACGACTTTAGAGATGATTTCAATCAAAGATGTGCCCGCTTACGTGTGTGAGAATTGCGGAGAGGATAGACTTAACGATATTGAAAGAGGCTAAAACAAGCTAAGGTATGATGCCACGATCAGGAGGTTACGGAAAGGGAATAGAATTTCTCAAGAAAGCATAACCTCCAAAAATTAATTATTGACACAGATTAGCGCAGAAGAAATTAAATCCGTGTAAATCTGCGTCCTAAATTAAATTTATAGGTAGAAGTTATAGTGTGTATACCCTGAAACGTGTTATATATGATGATGCATGCGAAAGTTATTTAAATAGTTGAACCAATAGTTATATTGGTGCAAGCGAAAATGGTAAAGGTATCTTTGGATTTGGAAGAGGATTTGCATAAAGCGATAAGAAAGAGGGCGATAGATAAAGGGATAACAATGAAGGCGTATCTAGTTGAGCTTATCGAAAAAGGCGAAACTATAGAAGAGGCTGAAAGTATCACATAGACAAAGAAGGTAAAGAGAACGGATGGTAGTTATATCTGTTAAATTACTAAAGTGGATTTAGATATGAATAGTTGTTGGTATATAGTGATACAAAAAGAGGTAATAAATATTGTAGTGACAATAGTGATGCATATGACCAAGCCTGTTAATGGATGTGCGAATACAAAAGCATACGAAATTGAGGAAGCTATATGTGAGAGTGAAATTGTCAGGACATAATGCCTTATCATACCCACATAATGCGATAAATATGGGTCATATGCACATGATAATAAGTGTCCACTTATTGACATTATATAAGAAGGTTACCTTTTTAATATAAAAAGTACAATCTTTTTAACAGCGCTGGTAAAAAGGTGGGGTTATTATGATAGTAGGAATATATGCACGGGTATCAACCGAGAAGCAGGAAGAAAGTTTGGATGAGCAGGTGCGGATGTTGGTCGAGTTCTGCGAAAGGAGCAAATATGAGATCTACAAGGTCTATTCGGAGACAGGCTCAGGCGCAAAGAGCAAGCGTGAGATGTTCATGGAGCTTATGCGTGACATTGAAGCGAAGAAATTCGATGCGGTCGTTGTTCTTAAGCTGGATAGGTTTTCGAGGAGCATGCTAGACCTGCTAACGAGTGTTGAGCGGTTAAAAGAGAAGGGAGTTGATTTCATAAGTGTAAATGACCATATCGAGACGACCACACCACAGGGCAAGCTAATTTTCCATATAATGGGTGCTCTTGCCGAATTTGAACGGTCGCTAATCTACGAGCGTACGAAAGTGGGTATAGAGCGTGCGAAACGAGAAGGGAAAGTATGTCACAGGCCAAGGAAGAACATAAACCTCGACCGGGTCGTGGATAGATATAAGAAGGGCATTCCGTTGACGGAAATTGCAGCTATCGAGCATGTGAGTTACAGCACTTTGAGGAACAGACTGCGTGAATCGGGCATTAAACTGGAAACGCGGCTGATGGAGGATTGAACCCGCAAATCGGTGCCTTTTTTGCGCTTTTTTCGCCACCGCCACATTCGCGTTTTGAGCGACTTTTTCGTTGTGCCGCGGTGTTTACTATTACTCTTGCTGTTTTATTCGTTTCTAGCGCGACCACCCAGAAATTATAAGCTAATTTTGCTCAGCCGTTCTCTTTTTTGGATGGTCTCCGCACAACCGAAAACCTTATAGAAGGATAGGTAGCTATAATGTGTAGGGAGAACATAAAGATGGAAGAAGAAGGGGAAAAATATAAGAAAGCGAAATCGCGGGTGGAGGAACTGAAGGGATTTTACGCACATTTAATAACTTACATCGCAGTGAATATAATGCTCGTCGTTATTAACCTCGTTACCAGCCCAAATCACTTATGGTTCTACTGGGTAACAGTTGTCTGGGGTATCGGTCTTATCTGGCATGCAATAAGTGTTTACGGTAAGCGGGGCAAAACGTGGGAAGAGAAGAAGATAAAAGAAATCATGGAAAAGGAGGAATGAAAATGAGGAACGCCACAATAGGAGGGAGATTAAATGTTTAAATCTAAAGACTTATTTAGGAAAGTGGGTGAGAATTTTTCTGTTGTTTGGGTTCTTGCAGCGATAATTAATGCTACGG
This sequence comes from Methanobacteriota archaeon, assembly GCA_034660415.1. Classification (GTDB taxonomy): domain Archaea; phylum Halobacteriota; class Syntropharchaeia; order Alkanophagales; family Methanospirareceae; genus Methanophaga. Next base: position 5,639 of record JAYEJE010000174.1, read on the forward strand.
TAAGTATTCTCGTTTACGACGCACGAGTAGTAGCAGCTTTTTTAGGTAATTTGTTATTCTGGTGTGTTGGTATCCAATGTATTAGTTCCTGTGTCCTTCACTGGTATCGGCCTACGGCAGACAAAATTGCTGAAGGTATAGGATGGGCTCCTGGTAGTCCATTTCAAAAAGAGGTCGCAGCGGCGTCTGGTGCTTTTGGTATCCTGGGAATCCTCTGTAGCTGGATTAGTGGTGACTTCTGGACGGCAACTGCGATTGGGGCTTCTTTTATGTTCTTCCTTATGGGTATCGGTCACGTGTTAGATATTGTTAGAACTAAGAACATTTCTATCTACAACGCAGGTAGTATCTTATATACCGACCTTTTGGTTCCCGTGGTGCTGATAGCGCTATTAATTTTATGGAAGATGGGGTATTAAAATGAAGACTAAACTGATAAACGAAATAGAAACGCTCTCTCAGAACTTACTCGATGCGATAAAGACGAGGAAACGTCCTTCTCCTACTCTCTATGATTTAATATTCTTCAGGGCGATGAAATGCAAAATAGCACCTCTCAAAGAGGTCTATCCGTGTGATTATGAATACTGGGAGCAGAGAGGATGGTTAAATAAGGATTATTATCTCGATAACGCCAGTATAAATCCGTTCAAAAACATATATGCTAAGTTCATAGAAGGTAGAATTAAAAATGAAAGGCTGAAGAACTTTAAACAATGAATTCAGTGGCAGAGGAGTTGCCCACAATACAAAAGGAGAGAGAGCAGGATGATTGAGAAATCATTAAATTTCACCGCAGAGCACACGGAGAACGCAAAGGCACCAGAAAACCTAAGCAATTGTTGGAACAATCTTAAAACTCTGCGTACTCTGCGCTCTCCGCGGTGATAAATCACTACATCTTTAGACTGTACCAAATACTTATTGTTTATGGGATTTTTTCGGGCATTGGCTCGTTTTCCGACCCGGAAGAAAATGAGGTGATTTTGCGGGTGGGGATGAGAAGATGGGGGCCATAAGGATGGAAGGGAACGAGGAAATGGCAAAGAAGGTGTTCTATTCAAGTATGGACGGAGTGCAGATTTGTGCCCTGATGCATGAAGTGATTGGTACTCCGAAGGGGAATGTTGTCTTAGCCCACGGTATTACTATGGACAAGGATGAGGATGCCGATTCTCAGGCGGGGGCGGGGATTGGCGCTTTTGTTCAACTAGCGGATGCCCTGTGCAATGCACAATACAACGTCCTTCGCTTCGACTTCCGTGGACACGGCGAAAGCGGAGGCTTGCAAGAGGAGATGACAATTGCTGGTGAATTACTTGATTTGACTGCAAGTATGGACTATGCAAAGAAGTGCTGGCCTCTGTCAACAGCGCTTGTAGCAGCGAGCTTTGGTGCAACGTCATCGGTGATGTATGCCGCTAACAGGTCGGACATTCCATGCATGGTGCTCTGGGTCCCGGCGCTAGATCTCCGTAAGACATTTCTGGAGCCGATTTTGCCTTGGGGCAAACAATCCTTCAATGCTCAAGGATATGCCTTTCTTGAAGAGCATGGATACATGTTACTCGCCGGGTTCTTCAAGCTTGGCAGACCCTTAATTGATGAGATGAGGAGAATCCAACCACTCAGATACATGAAGAGAATCAATTGTCCCGTGCTAACACTGCATGGGGATCGGGATACCTACGTGCCTTACGTAGTGACCAAGAAATATGCAAGATGTAATAGCAGAAGTGAATTTGTGACGGTTTCAGGCTCTGAACATGGTTTTGGGAGGCCTCAAGATCGGCAATTTGTTATTCCAAGAACAGCGAAGTGGATCCAGCGATTCGTGCCTCAAAGTATGAGTTCAACCGCAGAAGAGTTCTTGAGGGAAGGGGGTGGTTAGATGCGAGCTGAGAATTACCGCAAACTGTCGGATTGCGTCACACATTGTCATATAGGAGGGCACGCAAGTAGGAGATGATGTTTCCATTGATGATTATTGGCGCATAGGCTTTGACTGCATTGTCGATAGTAACACTCGACTGCTGTATGCAGTCTTTGTCTGTGACCGTGTACGGATCGGCACAAACGGCGTGGTTGCTAGATTCGTGTGTGACGGCTCTATGATTGGCAATCATGCTCTGGTCATGGGAACGCTAGTTCATGAATTTACTCGTCCTCACCTGCCTCGGGGTTTGATTGAGCCAGCACCCAAGATTGGAGACAGAGCAGTTGTAGGATTCGGTGCTACAATCGTAGGCGGAGTCACCATAGGCAATAACACTTACGTGGCAGCAGGTGCTGTTGTTACGAAGGATGTACCGCCAAATCAATTGTCGTGGGCGTAAACATCATGTGCCACGTCCTGCCCAGAAGACTACCCTTGACGACACTATAAATTTGAATAACCATTTCAAAACCTCTAAATCCTCCACCGTCAATCCTTCTATATCATTACGCAGTATCTACATCGCTCCTTTCAATTTTTTATATTCTTCCTTTGACAGTTCCTTCTTCAGACGCTTCAGTTCCTTCTTTCTGAGTTCATTTAAGCCATTTCTATACAGTTTAGCACTGTGAAAACGGTCAACTACGATTATGACGTTAGCACCAAAAACCTCTTTCGCCGCGTTGATATACCCCTCGTACAGGTCTGAACACACTGCCAAAATCGTTTTCTTCAATCGTTTGGGAATGCTCGCCAAAAACGTCTTTACCGTGCTCTTCCTACGCTATCGTGTGCGGGCTTCTCGGCTCGTACCACTGCAATTTCTGTGTCGTGGTCGGGTTGCCACTGCAATGAGTGCACTGGTATCTTGCAGGGCGAATACGGATGTATAGCTTCCTGCCCAAAATAGACAAATGGCGGAGCGTAATCTCTCGGTCGTGACAATGCAGTTGGGTAATCTTTCTGCCGCATTTATGGCAGCGTGTGCCCTTTACTGTACTCCTCACCGTGATAATAATATCACCCACTTTATTTATCTCAATGTTCTCGATCTTGACGTTTGGAATATCAAGCGGTATTTAAATTTTGGTCATTTTTATTCTCTACTTTCTAAATTAACAGATTATAACTGCTTGTTTTAAGTATATTTAACTACCACGTAAGATACAAGAGAGCCAGAATATCTTGTGGATTGCCACCTATTGAGCTTTGACTTTTGCACTTTCAATTTTGCTCTGTCTTACATATCTCCCCCGGCGTTCTATTTCCGCAACTCGTTTCAATACTTGCGCGGCGGCATTAGGAAACGACCTCTTGTAGCCTGTAATAAACGACTCTTTTAATTGATCATGC
>JAYEJE010000175.1:0-8906 GCA_034660415.1 Methanobacteriota archaeon
AAAGCGAGATCTTCGCATTATTGACGCTATCTCGGCCGATGTATCTCCTTCTATCCTGGATGGGCTTTTAGACTCGAGTGCCGTGAAACGGATTTTCCCGGACGAGAAAGTATATGCGCTTTTGGATACTAGTGTTCCGCAAATCAATGCAACTGCGGTTTGGCAGTTGCGCGATGCGAATAGCGATCTTGTGACGGGAAAAGGTGTGGTAGTAGCGATACTGGATACCGGTGTGGATTATACTCATCCGGACCTCGGAGGTTGCAAAGGCTTTGGCTGCAAGGTAAAGGACGGCTACGACATTGTTAATGATGACTGGGACCCTATGGATAACGATGGTCATGGCACAATGGTAGCGGGTATAATCGCTGCGAGCGGAGCTTTAAAGGGTGTTGCTCCTGATGTCGAGTTACTTGTGTATAAAGTGTTAGAGCCTTCTGAATCAGGCCCTGCGAGTGGTGATACGTCAGATGTTATTGCGGGTATCGATGAAGCAATAAACGATGGCGCGGATATAATATGTATGAGCCTGGGTGGCGAATTGGGCGTGACAGACGATGCGCTGGCTTTTGCTGTCAATCGTGCTGTTGACGCGGGAGTTATTGTGGTCGCAGCAGCAGGTAATGACGGGCCATATATTGGCACTATTTATAGCCCTGCCAGCTATGAGAATGTCATTGCTGTTGGTTCTGTTGGAACAGATACAATGAAGCAATTCAATCTCAAAGTGGTTTCTGAGAATAAAACTCTGGATGCCTATCACATGCAACATTCTCCTTTAGCGAATATAAGTGGCGAGTTAGCTTATGCCGAATTGGGCTATCCCGAGAACTTCTCCAATCAGTCGTTTACCGGTAAGATCGCACTAATAAAAAGAGGGGGGCTGTATTTGTTTAGCTGGGACAATATCCCTGGAACCGATAGCGAGAGACTCCTAAGGTTCCTCACGGATGATATCGATATTGGCTGGGCGGAAAATGCAGAAATCTTCAAATCCACTGATGGCAAAACCATCCGCATCTTTAAGGATGAAAACTCAGCCGAAATAATAATCAATGAGATGGTGGGAAAAGCGACATTAAAAATCAGTGATGGCAGAACATACGACCTAGAAGTTAAAAAGGAGAATGGCAAGCTAAACATATACAGGGAGCTTTACTTTTATGAGAAGGTAAAAAACGCATTTGACGCCGGTGCCATCGGAGTGGTCATTTTCAATAATGAGATGGGGCTTTTTCGCGGTGAATTGGCTGACGAAAACGAAATACCCATAGGCTCCACGATACCTGCATTTTCTCTTTCGCAGAAGGATGGTGACTATCTTCTGGACCTTATGAATAGAACAACGGTGTTGGTTAGATTGAATCAAGTACAGGACGTTGATTATGATACAATTTCTTTTTTTAGCTCTTTGGGTCTTGGTCCTGGATATACGATAAAACCTGACATTGTTGCTCCGGGTGCGGGAATCAATTCCACTGCCATAGGTGGCGGATATAATGCAACACACGAAGGCACTTCGCTTGCCGCACCACACGTAGCAGGCGCTTGCGCGCTTTTGCTACAGCTTCATCCCGACTGGACGCCCGAGATGATGAAGGCGGCATTGATGAACACGGCAGAGGATTTAGGCTATTGCGACTTTATGCAGGGTGCAGGCCGAGTAGACGTATTAAAAGCTGCAACCGTGGAATTTATCGCGTTACCGCCCAGTATCACCTCCACCACCGATGACTATATCACTGAGGAGATTAGCGTCCGAAACATGCGAAATTACGCCATCCCACTAAATGTCTCGGTAATCAGGGAAGAGGAGATAAATTTCGATTTTGGTCTGGCGAATGTAACCTCCCCTGTCAATATTGATATTACACCTACTCTGACTCTTGGTCCAGGCGAAAGCAAACCGATTAGCTTGTATGTTACTCTGCCGGAAATCCAATCGAATGTGCACTTTTGTGGTAGTATTGCGATTAATAGTACTAACACGTCCATTGCAGTTCCATTTGCTTTTCGGCGGGCATCACAAATCGTTGATAACACTATCCAGTCTGCTGTCAGGTCGGCATCATCCGGGGCTACGATTCTCGTTCCTGCGGGCGATTACCACGAGAATGTAAAGATAAATATGCCGCTGACCATCCGTTCCATTGCGGGGCCATCAAAGACGTTGGTAACTGCATCCAATCCCGGCGAACCGGTGTTTGTGGTCAATTCCGATGATGTAACTATCAGTGGTTTTGCAATTAGTGGAGGCGATGTAGGTATAGACCTAAAATTCAGTAATAAAAATCGGATTTTATGGAACACTATCTCAAATGCTGAAACTGGAATTCTTTTACAATTCTCTGACGACAATAAATTCGCTAATAACACCGTGCAGGAGAATGATGTGGGCATAGCTGTAGAAATCGAATCCAAAGATAACCTAATCTGTAATAATAATCTGCTTAACAACACAAGAAAGCAGGTATCTATACAGTTTAGCGGTTCCAGTAACGTATTTAGCGGTAATTATTGGAGCGATTATGAGGGCAATGACACTAATAACGATGGCATTGGCGATATGCCATATCTGCTAATGCCATCTATGAAGGGGGGTGTGGAGGATAAACAACCGTACATGCATGAGAATGGCTGGCTAAAAGATGATTAAACTTTTATATACCTTCAATCGTGATAGCTCGGATTTCTCTATCTCGGTCGATCAACCTTAATTAAAAGAAATTCTTTATAGAATAATGCAATGATAACTAATAATTTATACGGAGATATACAAGACAAGAACTAAAAAATGGCGAAGGGGAAGATAACTACAATAGCAATAGCAGTACTGATATTAATGACCGTCTTATTAGTGCCGCATGTGCTCTCTATGGATGAAAGTACATTCGTAACGAATGGTGCTGATGTTGATGGCGGGACCTATGAATCCGATTGGAACGCCAGTAGTGAAGAATTGATCCCGGTAATCATACAGTTAAACACCGATGCTACGGTCGTTGATTTGGGCGTCTCAGCGAGAAGAACCCCTTTTGAGCTCGCAAAGCAAGAAGTTTCTTCCTTCACGGGCGCAGCGGAACTGCGTGCTATGAGCTCTGGCATGAGCAGTGACCGAGTGCGGATAAAGCGAGATCTTCGCATTATTGACGCTATCTCGGCCGATGTATCTCCTTCTATCCTGGATGGGCTTTTAGACTCGAGTGCCGTGAAACGGATTTTCCCGGACGAGAAAGTATATGCGCTTTTGGATTCTAGTGTTCCGCTAATAAATGCAACTGCGGTTTGGCAGTTGCAAGACGCAAATGGCGATCTTGTAACGGGAAAAGGTGTGGTAGTAGCGATACTGGATACCGGTGTGGATTATACTCATCCGGACCTCGGAGGTTGCAAAGGCTTTGGCTGCAAGGTAATTGACGGCTACGACTTTGTTAATGATGACTGGGATCCTATGGATAATGATGGTCATGGCACAATGGTAGCGGGTATAATCGCTGCGAGCGGAGCTTTAAAGGGTGTTGCTCCGGATGCCGAGTTGCTGGTGTATAAAGTGTTAGATCCTTCTGAGTCTGGCCCCGCGAGTGGCGCTCCGTCAGATGTTATTGCGGGTATCGGTGGCGCGATAAAAGATGGCGCGGATATAATATGTATGAGCCTGGGTGGCGAATTGGGCGTGACAGATGATGCGCTGGCTTTGGCTGTCAATGCTGCTGTTGAATCGGGAGTTATTGTAGTAGCAGCGGCAGGTAATGACGGGCCATATATTGGCACTATTTATAGCCCTGCCTGCTATGAGAATGTCATTGCTGTTGGTTCGGTTGGAACAGATACAATGAAGCAATTCAATCTTGAAGTGGTTTCTGAGAATAAAACTCTGGATGCATATCACATGCAACATTCTCCTTTAGTGAATATAAGTGGCGAATTAGCTTATGCCGAATTGGGCTATCCCGAGAACTTCTCCAATCAGTCGTTTACCGGTAAGGTCGCACTCATAAAAAGAGGTAAACTTAGTGCTGACTCACAAGACTTTTACTTTTATGAGAAGGTAAGAAATGCATATGACGCTGGTGCCATCGGAGTAGTCATTTTCAATAATGAGCTGGGGCTTTTTCGCGGTGAATTGGCTGACGAAAACGAGACACCCCTAGAATCCACGATACCTGCATTTTCCTTTTCACATAAGGATGGTGTCTATCTTCTGGACCTCATGAATAGAACAACTGTGGTGGTTAGATTGAATCAAACACAGGACGTTGATTATGATACTATCTCGTTTTTTAGCTCTTTGGGTCCTGGTCCGGGATATACGATAAAACCGGACATTGTTGCTCCGGGTGCGGGAATCAATTCCACTGCCATAAATGGGGGATATAATGCAACACACGAAGGCACTTCGCTTGCCGCACCACACGTAGCAGGCGCTTGCGCGCTTTTGCTACAGCTTCATCCCGACTGGACGCCCGAGATGATGAAAGCGGCATTGATGAACACTGCGCAGGATTTGGGCTATTCTAACTTTATGCAGGGTGCAGGCCGAGTGGACGTGTCAAAAGCTGCAACCGTGGACTTTATCGCATTACCGCCCAGTATCACCTCCACCACCGATGACTATACAAATGCGGTGATTAACGTCCAAAACTTGCGGAATTACACTATCCCACTAAATGTCTCGGTAATCAGGGAAGAGGAAATAAATTTCGATTTCGGTCCGGCGAATGTGACCTCCCCTATCAATATTGATATTACACCTACTCTAACTCTTGGTCCAGGCGAAAGCAAACCGATTAACATGTATGTTACTCTGCCGGAAGTCAAATCGAATGTGCACTTTTGTAGTAGTATTGCGATTAATAGTACTAACACGTCCATTGCAGTTCCATTTGCTTTTCGGCGGGCATCACAAATCGTTGATAACACTATCCAGTCTGCTGTCAGGTCTGCATCATCCGGGGCTACGATTCTCGTTCCTGCGGGCGATTACCGCGAGAATATCGTGATAAACATGCCGGTGCACATTCGTTCCATTGCCGGGCCATCAAAGACATCTGTAACTGCAGCCAATCCCGGTGAGCCAGTGTTTGAGGTCAATTCAGATGATGTAACTATCAGTGGTTTTGCAATTAGTGGAAGTGCGGTAGGGATAATGGTTGACTCCGGCAGTTCCTCTACTATCTCGAACAACATTATTTCAAAAAACAACTACGGGATTCAACTGAAGATGTTCTCTGATTCCACTCTAATAGAGAATAATACGGTATTCGATTGCAGTAAGAATATAGTACTAACATCCAGTGATAATAATTGGATTTTAAGGAACAATATCGCAAAAGGTGAATATGGGATTTGGTTACAATTCTCTGACAGCAATAAATTCGCTAATAACACCGTGCAGGAGAATGATGTGGGCATAGCTATAGAAATCGGATCCACAGATAACCTAATCTGTAATAATAATCTGCTTAACAACACAGAAAAGCAGGTAGCTATACAGTTTAGCGGTTCCAGTAACGTATTTAGCGGTAATTATTGGAGCGATTATGAAGGCAATGACTCTGATAACGATGGCATTGGCGACACGCCATATCTGCTAATGCCATATCTCTCTATGAAGGGGGGTGTGGAGGATAAACAACCGTACATGCATGAGAATGGCTGGCTAAAAGAGGATTAACATTTATATACGTTCAATCTATTTAGCTATATGCAATATTCAGTTGTTATGTTATGAAACTTTAGGAGGTGACAGAAGAAAAATGAGAAAGGAAATAGTGATATTTGCGGCTATCGTGGTAATTACAATATCTGCAGCAGTAGTAGCAGTAGCAAATCTGTCGGTCGATCCGGGTAATACTCAACAGATGAAAGCATTAACTCAGGATTTGGCGGCACCGTCACAAATGACAGCATTAGATGCGGCTGGAAATGCGGGCCTACAGGTACTTCATGCCTTCGATGAACCGCCGGACGAATACATCCATTTGCCGATGCCATATAATGCAAGTCTAAGTTGCCAAATTGATACAGGATATATTACTTTTATCACTCCTCCAAGACCCTTTATAGTTGAGAAAGTAGGAATAATCGGAATATACGACAACGAATCGGGATATATACCTTTTGCTCTGGAGTTGAGAGATGATAAGGGCAAACTTCTCTACGAACTTACAGATATTAGTGTTGCATATTTCCCCAGCAAAGTAGGGTTGGCGGTGATTGAAATTCCAGCTATTAAAATAGACGGTGACTTCTCTGTTACTTTCTATTCTAGGACTAGCGTTGCTCTTGGTGCTTATCTAAATAAGCCTAATAGCATGTCGTTTGTGGTCGAGCGAGGTCTTAATGCGTATCCGCTAGGGACACCGGAGGGAGATCTGTTCGACTGGGCGATCAGTGTTGCAGGTAGGGATGCGTAGTCGGAAATAATAACTATGGCAGATGTAGAGAGTGGCTTGCAAAGCAGGCCACCAAACATTTTTTTATTGTATATGACGTACAACTTCTACCTATAAATTTAATTTAGGACGCAGATTTACACGGATTTACACGGATTTAATTTTCCAGTTGCTCTTTGGCCACCTTTTTTTTGGCGCTATTTTTTTTCCGCTTCTTCTTGTCTTTTATCGCTATCGTCACCATTGCGGGTCTTATGACCTTTCCACGGAAGACATAGCCCTTCCTAATCACGCCAATAATCGTGTTCTCGGGCTGAGTGTCGTTTGCTTCTTTTGAAACGACTTCGTGTCTAAAAGGGTCGAATTGCTCTCCTTCTGCATTTATCTCTTCGAGCCCCTCGCGTCCAAAGAGCTCTTCGATTTGCTTCACTGTCATTTCCACGCCTTTTAATAACGATTCCGGGTGCTCATTCGTCTTTGCATGTGTAACGGCAACCTCTAAATTATCCTTGATCGGTAGTAATTCAGCAATAAAGCTCGATAGCAGATAATCGGCAAATTCGCGTTTCTCCTTTTCCGCTCTACGCTTGTAATTCACAAATTCTGCCTTCTGGTATTTCAAATCGGTTAAATATCCTTCTGCTTTCTTTGCTTCTTCCTGTCCTCTTAATACCTCTTCTGTTTCCCTCTTCTTTGTCTCCAATTCCTCTTCTAGAATCGCCATAGCATCTCCCAGCTCCTCCTGCTCTTCCGTACTCAGATCCTGCTTCTTCTCTAAAATCGCTTTTGTTCTCGCTAGCTCCTTCTCTATTCCTCTTAGTTCGCCTTTCATGCCCGTTAGTTTGCCTATTTCCGCCCCTAAAAGCTTGCTGCAAGCACGGACTTCGGTTAGCAAGTGCTCCATCCGCTTTCCAAACTCCTCTTTCTCGTCTATAGCCATTGCCGATTTCACTATACATAAACCTTTTTGCCAGCAAAAAGGTTTTCTTTATTCTTCTTGTATATATAGTATAACTTCCACCTATTCTGGACGCAGATTTACACGGATTTAATTTTTTCTGTGTTAATCAGCGTTAATCTGTGTCAATAAGACAAGAGCGTTCCCATCCAGGCTTGGTTTTTCTGATGCCTCTGCGTTCTCCGCGCACTCTGCGGTAAAACTTGATGATGTCTGCGTCCTAAATTAGATATGTAGAAGTTATATTTTATATACAATAAAAAAGCGTTTACGAAAAAAGCTTCGCAGAAAGTTTATAAAGGTTTTAAAGAGTATGTACATTGGTATAGATGTAGGGGGAGCGAATACAAAGATAGCCAGCTCAGAAGGAGTTGTAAATTCGGTTTATGCACCTCTGTGGAAGAATAAGTCGATTTTATACAATCTGCTGTCCGAATACGCGTCTGCGTCCGAACTAGAAGCCGTAGGTGCAGTAATGACCGGAGAGCTATGTGACTGCTTTGTGACAAGAAGAGAAGGCGTATTACAGATAAAAGAAGCGCTATCAGCAGTATCAAAAGACGTCAAATTCTTCAACTCCTATTGCACATTCAAAGATAGCACAGAGGTGGATAAGGCTCCTCTTTCCTTTGCGTCTACTAACTGGCTCGCATCTTCTAAGCTCATATCTGAGCAATATGAAGATGCGATTTTCGTTGACCTTGGTAGCACAACAACGGATGTAATTCCAATAGCAGGTGGAGTAATAAAAGCGAGACGAACAGACCTCAAACGACTGAAAAGCGGTGAACTAATCTATTCCGGCGTCCAGAGGACCAATGTTGCAACATTGCTGAAAAGCGTGACGATAGGCGAAGAATGCCGTGTTTCATCAGAACTGTTCGCAATAACCGCGGACGCGTATCTCGTACTCGGATACATAACGGAAGGGGATTACAGTTGTGAAAGCCCGGATAGTTATGCATTTGTGGATCGAGAGGAAGCGGAAAGAAGTAGGGTGAGTGCGATGCGAAGGCTTGCAAGGGTGGTATGCAGTGACCTTGAAGAGCTAGGCGAGGATAACGCAGTTCGCATTGCAGCACAGGTAATGCGAGCACAGGTGGATGAGTTAGTCGCTTCGCTGAAGCGGATAAAGGAGAAATACCGATTGGAACAGGTAGTATCTGCGGGAATAGGCGATTTTATCGTAAAGGAAGCTGCGGATTCATTGAATATACCTTTCTTATCGCTTTCTGCACGCTACGGCAAAAAGATAGCGGCTACATTTCCGGCATACGCAGTGGCGAGATTGTTAGAACTCTTTTAAAAGAAAGGTAATTGTTTAGCAGACTACAAGATTACACAGATATTTAGGACGCGGATTTACACTGATTTACACGGATTTGATTTTTTCTGCGTTAATCTGTGTCAATAATCAATTTTCTTGGCCTTGCTATACAAGGATTGGCGTTTATGGCAACCCTTTAAATAGTTAAGTCACAAGTATATAGTTATGCTTCAAAACTATTCCTTATTCTCTGTGGCTCCAGCATAGGCATGTTGGAAACCGAAGT
>JAYEJE010000176.1:0-8842 GCA_034660415.1 Methanobacteriota archaeon
AAACTTGGAATACTCATGCCCGTGCTGTATCTACTGGATATTTGCTTTGACGAGCGAGAGATAGAGCTAAAGAATCTCGTTTTGTTGGCTCTTATTGTTATTGGTCTTGCTCCAGCAGTGAGAAATGCGCTCAGGATGATATTAGGCATATAACAGAAAATGCAAAATACAAAAACGAAAAACTTAAATAGCTTCTCAACATTGTATAAGGTGATAAAAATGGTAGAAAAAACGAAAAAATGGGCAATAGTTATGGGGTTAATCTTGATAGGCGTAGTCATGAGTGCTGGCTGTGCCGATAAAGCAGAACAGGAGCCGGCACCTTCAGCACCGGCGGGGGAAGTTACAACCACTCAAGCATCAACTGATGAAACACTTGCCGCACCAACGAGTAGCGAATCGTTGATCGATCTTTTGGGTAAGGCAAAAGGTATAAGCGTTAAATATGATATGGTGACGACAGACAATGGAGAGATAGTAGCGACAAGCACGGCATGGTTAAAGGGGAATAATATGAGGGTAGATACGACAGCGGAAGGGCAGGCTGTGGTTGCGATAGTGAACGGAGACAATCGAGTGTCGTATATGTATCAACCAGACGAGAACAAGGCATTGAAAACGGTGCTCGATGAAGTTCCAGAATCGGTAACAGGAGATGTAGAAGCGCTTATGAACTTAAATCCAACGATTATCGGCACCGAAACAATAGATGGTATGCGCTGTACAGTTATCGAATACGTAGTCATGGAGAAACCGGAAGAGGTAAAGATGAAGCAGTGGGTATGGCTAAAGTACGGGCTTCCTGTTCAAGTGGAGATGACGTCACCTTCGGGTACTTCGAGGACGGAGATGAGGAACTTCGATTTTGGCAGCATTTCCGGCACTACGTTTGAACTACCGGCTGGTGTGGAGATAATAAACCTTTCAGACATGTTTGACATGTCTACGCTACCGGATGAGGCATAAATGGATGTGAAAAAGAGAGGGAGGTGAAAAAAGTGAATATAAATGCAATAGTAGACCGAGCAAAGAATGTAGTGCTGAAACCCAAAGAGACGTTAGAAGCTGCAAAAGCTGAACAGCCGAGCATGCAAGATCTGATTATTTATGTGGCAATAGTTGCGGTACCCACGCTGATAGGAATCATAATAGGCTATGGCGTAGTAGGCATTGGCACTTTTTGGGGCCATTTTAGGGTGCCGATACATTTGGCTTTGGGGTGGGGCATCCTGCAGTATGTACTCTCGATAATCGGCGTCTTCGTCTTCGGATATATTGTAAGTCTGCTAGCACCGAGTTTTTCATCGAAGCAAGATCAGACACAAGCAATGAAGCTCGTTGCATACGCATCTACGCCAGGACTCCTTGCAGGGATACTGTATATTATACCGCCACTTGCGATTCTGGTCTTTTTAGCAAGCCTTTATGGGTTGTACATCCTATATTTAGGGATACCCGTGTTCATGGAGACGCCCGAAGATAAAAGATTGATATACCTGATCGTTTCGATTGTCGTGTATATCATCATAATGGGCATAATTGGCTGGATCACAAGTGCTATAATGTGGGGTATGATCGGTTACCCAGGAGTACATATATAAAATAGATAAATAAATAGCACAGGTGGGCGTATAGTTTCCCATCTTTTTTATTTTTTTGCTATACTATGCGAAAGGATAGTGTTTTTGCGCGTAACTAATGCCGCTTGCTTGCCAAATTAAAAAAAGTAAAAGTTATAAAACTTTGATAGAGATGCTATTAGTAGACCAGAATAAATGAAGATACCAACAGATAAGCCAGTCTTGGTAACCTCTGCATTGCCCTATGTCAACGGCGAGTGCCATATAGGGCACCTCAGGACTTACGTACCTGCGGATATATACGTGCGGATGCTCAGAAAGATGGGTCATGACGTCATTTTTGTAAGTGGCTCGGACACGCATGGCACGCCGATTGTACTGACCGCAGAAGCGGAAGGGATCACACCCGAAGCAGTTGTAGCGCGATTTCATGATCATTTCAAGCGGATATTCAAAGCACTGAATGTTGATTTCGACTATTATGGGCAGACCAACTCGGAATGCAACCATAAGAGGACAGAAGAGATAGTGAAGAAGCTGATAGATAGCGGCTATGTATATATGGAGGAAACAAAACAGGCGTTCTGCGATACATGTGGTCGGTTCCTACCGGATAGATATGTAGAAGGCGAATGTCCCTACTGTGGCGCAACTGCGAGAGGAGATGAATGTGACCAGGGCTGTGGTAAGCATCTCGAGCCAGGCGAGATAATAGCGCCGAAGTGTAAGATTTGCGGACACGAAGCGGTTTTCAAGGAGCAAGAGCACTTCTTCTTCCATCTTTCCAGCTTCGCCGATTTCCTCGCCACTTATTTAGATAATTTAGGTGGCACACGTAACGCCAGGAATTACGCACGGGAATGGGTAAAGAAGGAACTGAGGGACTGGTGCATAACACGGAAGCTGGACTGGGGCGTGAAATTCCCGGGTCGGGATGACCTGGTAGTTTATGTCTGGGTTGACGCGCCTATCGGGTATATATCATTTACAGAAGAATTAATGGGCGGTGATGAGCGTAAATGGCGAGAATATTGGAAAGAAGACGGAGCTACCATAGTGCATTTCATCGGCACGGACATCATATATCATCACTGTATATTCTGGCCTGCGATGCTAAAAGGTGCAGGTTATTCGCTGCCAGATGCCGTTGTTGCTTCCGGCATGGTGAAAATAGATGGCCGGACATTTTCAAAGTCCCGGGGTGACGTGGTCTGGACATCGGAGTTTCTGGAACGATTCCATCCGGATACATTGCGATATTATTTGGTAGCACAATCGAGCCACACGAAGGAACTGAATTTTTCCTGGAACTCCTTCTTCTTGCGTGTGAACAATGAGTTAGTGGGGATACTTGGTAACCTTGTTCATCGAGTGGTATCATTTGCGTATAAGAATTTCGGCGTGGTTCCCGAAGGCGAGATAGAAGAGGAGGTCATTACTAAGATAACTGAGACACGCGAAGAAGCAATAAATGCAGTGGAGGAATACGAATTCAAGAAGCTCGTTGACGTTGTAATGAAACTTGCGGACTTCGGCAATGGTTATTTTCAACGAGAAGAGCCCTGGCATTTGATAAAAAAGGGCGATAAAGAACGAGAACGGGGTGGCGAGATAATAAAGAACGTGCTACAGATGCTGAAAGCAGTTTGTATTTTGTTAGAGGCGGTGATGCCAGAGAAGATGGCAGAGGTGTGGTCGCAATTGGGAATGGAAAGCGATTTGCAGTCCGTAAAGCTTGATGAGTTGATAGTGCCAATAGCGAGTGGCCAAGAGCTGAAAAAGCCGAAGAAATTGTTCGAGCGCGTGGAAGAGTGAAAGTAAAGCAAAAATTCAGCAAGCAAAGTCAAAGTTCAGCATTTCTAAACCCTTTTATATTCGCTTTGCCAATTATTACCATAAGCCAAGGAGGGCATCATTATGAAAATATCAATGGACATTGAACTAGAGGACATCCCCGGTCAGTTAGTGCACGCATTGGAGCCTGTATCCGATTTTGGAGGGAATATAGTCAGCGTATTACATCAGAGGGATAAAAAGACGCCCTCTGGGAGAGTACCAGTTCAACTAGTAGTTGAGATAGAAGAAAAGAGATTGGATAAATTGGTGGATGGGTTAAAGGGAAAAGGCATGAACGTGGTACGAATAGGGAAAGAGAGACTGAAAGAATCAATGGTTGTTTTACTCATTGGGCATATAGTGCATTCTGATATGCGGGAGACGATAGACAGTATAGACAGCACGGGATTTGCGGAAGTGGTAAAGCTATCACTCTCAATGCCTGGCGTGGATAAGAAGTCCTCGGCTTCGGTAACGCTCAGTGCGATAGGCGAAGACGAGCTGAACGAAGCATTAGCTATCCTGGAAGAGGCGACTAACAAGAAGGACATCATGGTTATCTCCTCCATTTGAGCTTTTTCTTGTTTCTCTAATTATCTTGAGGATTTTCTCGTGGGCTAAAAGGTATATACTAGAGACATTTACTATATAACAAAACACAATTAGGGGGTGATGTAAATAAATGGTAAGAAGCAAGAAATTGTACGGTTTAGTAGTGACATTGGCCATATGCCTAGCTCTTGTATGCAGTCTCTATAGCCCTTCTGGAGCAACTGCGGTAAATGGTACTGGTAATTGTACGATTGCAGTTTCCGGATCCGGAACAATAGAAGCAGAGCCGAATCAGGCAAAGGTATGCCTGGGCGTGGAAACGCAATCGGAAAATGTAACGGACGCTTTAAATGAGAACACATTGAGGATGAGTGCCATAATAGCAGCAATGGGGAATCTTGGATATTCCATGGATAAAGTCAGAACCTCTTATTTCAGCATCAGTCCTGTTAGAAACACGACAGACTATACTAAAATCGTGGCGTATAAAGCGTATAACGAAGTAACAGTTGAGATTAACGACTTAGATGAGATAGGAGAAGTCATTAGCAAAGCAGCAGATGCAGGCGCCAATAACGTGCAAAGGATAGAATTTGGGTTAACAGAAGCAGAGGAGAAGAAACAGAAGAACGAGGCGATAAAAAAGGCTTGTGCAGATGCAGAATCAAAAGCAGATGCGATAGCCAGTAGCTTTGATCTTGCAAACCTATGAGTCGCCTCAGTAAGGGAGAGCAGCGTATATGCATATTCCTATCGCGAAGGAGGAGGGTTTAATGCAGAAGTACCAATAGCAAAAGCGGGAGCAATAGCTCCGCCAATCAGTCCAAAAGCGGTAGAAGTCAGTGCTACTATAGAGGTTGTTTACGAATGCAGTTGAACCATTTTGGGTTTTAGATAGGGAACACACAAAAATCGTTTTATCCAAAATTTTAGACACTGATTTACACAGATTGCACTGATTTATTTTTATCCCCGTTAATTAGTGTTAATCCGTGTCTATAGACTTTTTATATGCCTTTTCTTTTGGTGGGCTATACGTGACCGGAAAAAGTGGAATATTAATTAATGAAAAGGGAACTAAAAGAAAACAGAGGATGATAAAAAGTAATAAGCCATTAGAGAGATGCAAGCTGGAAAAATCCCCCGCTTTTACCGATCCAAAATACGGGTGTGCACCTGAAGCACGTACAATAAAGGCACATATCGAGAGAGGTGTAGTCAATATAGATAAGCCTGCGGGTCCGACGTCCCATGAAGTGGTGGCGTGGATAAAGGATATCCTGAAGATAAATAAGGCGGCACATACCGGAACTCTGGACCCAAGGGTTACAGGGGTACTACCAGTCATGCTAGGTGTGGCAACTAAGTTAGCGGACACTTTCATTGCAGATAAAGGGTATGTATGCGTGATGAAACTGCATGGTGCAGTGGATGAGGATAGACTGAGGCAGATAAGCAAGGATTTCGTAGGCCGGATATATCAAAGACCACCACTGAAGTCGGCTGTCAGAAGGCAGGTAAGGATAAGAAAAGTGCATTACATAGAGATAATGGAGATTGCCGGTAGGGACGTGCTGATGAAAGTGGGTTGTGAAGCGGGCACATACATGCGAATGCTGTGCCATCATCTCGGTCTCGCTTTAGGCGTAGGTGCGCACCTCGTGCAGTTGAGAAGGACGAAATCATTCCCTTTCGATGAGGCGAACCTCACGAAGCTGCAAGACCTAAAAGATGCCTACATCTTTTCTGAGGACGGAGATGAGCGCCTTCTACGGAAATTAATCATGCCAATGGAATATGCGTTAGGGCATCTGCCGTGCATAATAGTAAAGGATAGTGCAGTTGATGCAATATGTCACGGCGCAAACCTCACAGCTCCTGGTATCTCGCGAATAGAAGAAGGGATAAATATAGGAAATCGTGTTGTATTATATACATTAAAAGGGGAAGCAGTGAGCATAGGCGAAGCAAAGATGATCTCGGAAGATATGTTCACATCGGAAAAAGGCGTGTGTGTAGAGGCGGAGAAGGTGTTTATGAACCGGGGGACGTATGTAAGGAGCTGGAGGAGTAAAGCCGAGGTGGCTGAGTGGTAAGGCGCAGGCCTGGAACTCCCCGAACAGGTAGCCTGTGTTCCGCAAGGGACTCAAGGGTTCAAATCCCTTCCTCGGCGAAACAAGACTAAACTAAACTAAAAGAAAAATGAGTGAAGAAGTAGAAGAGACGGGAGAGGAATTCAAGTATTTCGTTAGGATTCTGGATACCGACTTAGACGGTAAGAGAAACGTGGCGGATTCGCTATGCGGCGTAAAGGGTATAGGGCGAAGAATAGCGGAGACGCTTGTTAGGTCAGCGGGGATAGACTCAAAGGGGAAGATGGGCAATCTTTCAGACGATGAAGTTGAGCGGTTGAAAACTGCGATCAACAGTGCGGAGAAGCGTTTACCACAATGGATGTTTAACAGGCGAAAAGACATAAATACCGGTGTGGACAAGCATATAATGGGGACAGACCTCCCGCTGAAATTTCGCGATGATATAAATTTGCTGCGGAAGATACGGTCTTATCGTGGCATAAGACATGAAAGAGGGCTGAAAGTGAGAGGCCAAAGGACTAAAGCAACGGGTCGAAGGGGTATAGTAGTAGGCGTAATAAGAAAGAAGCAACAGGCAGCGCAAGCCGGAGGGGCGAAGGGAGGTACATAATATGGGGCATCCAAAGAAAAGAAAGAAAACGTATGAGAAACCAAGAAGGCCATGGGAAGCGAAGCGGATAAAAGATGAGAAGGAGTTAACAGATACGTATGGGTTGAAGAACAAGAAGGAGATATGGAAAGCTGCGAGCTTTATAAAGAAATGCCGGCGGGAAATAAGGGCGATCTTAGCGGGAATAGCAGGAGCGAAGCCCACAGAGCATATGTTAAGGGAGAAAGAAGCCATTTTGGCGAGTTTAAAGAGGAAGGGGATATTGAAACAGGGAGAAACCACCGTAGATTTAGATGATGTTTTGTCGCTGAGCGTAGAGGATGTCTTAGAGAGACGCTTACAAACAAGAGTATATAAGAAGGAACTTGCCAATTCGATAAAACATGCTCGACAGCTCATTGTTCACGGTCATATCGCTGTTGATGGTAGAAGGGTAACAATCCCATCGTATATAATACGCGAGGACGAAGAAGGGAAAATAGGCTACTATGGGAAATCATAATGACAAAAGAGGTGGTTTGAAAAATGACTGAAATCCGATGGGCTGTAGCGCACATATACTCTTCATTTAATAACACTATTATCACAATAACCGATTTGCCGGGTGCTGAAACGATCGCAAGGGCTTCCGGCGGGATGGTTGCAAAATCGGACCGCGATGAAAGTTCACCATATACCGCAATGCAGATGGCAACACAACTAGCAGATAAACTAAAAGAGCGGGAAATAAGAGGGTTACATGTGAAAGTAAAAGCTGCTTCGGGACGTAAATCGCGGACAACTGCCCCAGGCGCACAGGCAGCGATAAGAGCTTTCGGTCGTGCTGGGATTCGTATAGGGAAGATAGAGGACGTGACACCGATGCCACATGACGGCACGAAGCGTCCTGGGGGAAAGCGAGGGAGAAGAGTCTAAGCTTTTGCTTACACACGAGTTAGTGGATGGAAGTAAAAATAGCGGATCGGGGAGAAAAGGAAGTGGTAATCGCACTTTCCGGTGTGAAGGTGCGTTTTGCAAATGCGCTTAGAAGAGTAATGATTGCCGAGGTGCCAAAGCTTGCAATTGACGAACTGAATATTCGGGAGAATACATCCTTACTATACGATGAGCAATTAGCGTTGCGTTTGGCTCTGGTGCCATTGAAGACAGACCTTAAGGATTATAAAGAGGAAGACCAGATTACTCTGACTTTAAAAGCAACAAGCCCGGAAAAAGCTGGCTATACAATGGTATATTCTAAAGAACTCATCCCCTCATACCCAAAAGTGGAGGCAGCATCTGAAAATATACCGATTGTGAAACTGATTTCAACGGAGAAGGAAATAGGCGCTATAAAAACGGTTGCAAGGCAGAAGATAGATCTGGATGCGATAGCAAGGTGGGGTAGAGGCGAAGAACATGCGAAATGGCAGCCAGTTACTATTTGTGGCTATAAAAATATATCTGACGAAGATGTGAATAATTTACTTTTCACTGTTGAGAGTGATGGCGCACTTCCTGTAGATGAGATAATATTGGAAGCGGCGAGGATAATGCAGGAGAAATGTGAGCGCATGGTAGAGGCGCTAAAAGAACTGTCTTAGAAAATTCGATTTATGAATAGTATAAAAGCGATTATACCATTTAAGAAGAAAGGAGCAAAAACGAGATTACGGACGTTTTTAACTGAGGCAGAGCGAGAGAAACTCGCTATAAGGATGTTAAAAGATGTTTTAGTTGCTTTATCGGAGTCGCAGATAGAAGAAGTAGAGATAATCACAACGAGTTCTAGAGAAGAACTATTAAATGAATTGAAACTTGAGCTTCGGAATTTGAAACTGACTGTAAGGGTAGATGAAAAAGGCCTGAACGAGGTGTTAAACGAAGTAATACAAGATGAAAAGATCCTAGGCTGATATTAATGGCCGATATACCACTTGTAACACCAGAAAGTATAAATAAACTCATCGGGTATGAAGCGGATGTGGTGATAGCACCGGGAAGAAAAGGAGGTACAAACGCTTTATTCATGCGAAGGCCATGTGAATTCGTCGTTTCTTACTATGGGGTTAGCTACCTGGAACATATAGAAACGGCGAAGAGGCGAAATTTGAGCTACACCATTCACGATTCCTTCTTTATCAGTGCAGATATAGACGAAGATGATGACTTGATGGAGCTATTAATAC
>JAYEJE010000177.1:0-1622 GCA_034660415.1 Methanobacteriota archaeon
GCATTAGTTATATATTTTGCGCCAGCCCTGAGCAACAAGCTTTTTATTGCACCACTACTGCCAGTCTTGTATATACGGATTAATTCGGGCACAACCTTTAAATCGTGATCTATGCATTCGCCGAAGAGCTGCCAGTGCTCCGGTGTCATCTTCTTCATGGTGAACGTTTCCTCGTTATCCAGCGCAGAACCACGCATTGACACGAAATTCATCGGCACCAGAAGGGACCGGGTTCCTTTCAGGTCCGTTACCAGTTCTATGGTTTTTAGCACGTCATCGGTAGTTTCACCCGGAAGACCATTTATCAATGTGGCAGCACAAATACAGTTGTTGTCGTCTAAGATACCGAAAGCTTGTTTGACTATCTCCGGCCATTCCTCTGGGGGCGCAGGTAACACCTTACCCCGCATGTGTTGCGCAATCAGTCTTACACTTCCGGTCTCTACTCCTGTTTGCGCACCCATCCAATCTTCGTTGAGCATAGAATAGCATGTTTCTGATACCGCAGTAACAAGACCGGGATTATGGCTGACTGTGGAGAGGGCCACATGGCTCGCTCCTATACTCTCAATTCCATCTACGGCGGCAACCTGTCTGAACAGCTTCAGAACTCGCTCATCATTTGGTGCTATCCCCTTCGCGCCATAACGAAGAACATCTTCGGAATGTAAACAGATAGAACGCTGACCCGCACCTATATTTGTCTTTACATCTTTTACAATGTGCTCTACGGATTGAAAGCGGAGCTTCTGCATATTTGGCGTGCAGAAAGCGCAGCCTCGCCCACAGCCCCTAGCTATCTCGACCAGGCCATGAATGGTAGCACCCCGGATGTTAGGTATCTCATCGATGCTTGGCACCCCCCCTTTTATTATCCTCGGCAGTTTCTCGCCCGCCAGTATAGATTTAAACATCGCGGGCACAGTAAGTTCTCCTTCTCCCAAATGGACATAATCTATATTCAGCTTGTCCATAATCGTCTCATCTGCCAACTGCCATGCCGCTTTGCCTCCTGCCACCACTATCTTCTCTCTCATCACCGGCTTTTTCATCAGTTCAAAGAACTTCACACGGTTGTAGGGCGGGCCGGTATTTACCATCTCAACGAACTCAGAAGTTGGTGGATTGATGCCTAAGTAATCATGCCCGCCCATACCGATTATTTCCGTCCTTTCGCCTACTACCGCTTCTAAATCGTGCGGATGTACAACTGCAACTTCTGCCTCACCAAAGACGTTTACTAGACAAGCTTCCATAATCCTGAGTCCTGCATCCGCATACACAGCTCTATTGCTCTCAGTCGGCCCCGGTGGAGACCACACACTAAAAAAAAACCAGTCCGGGATAATACCCCGTGGCATGCAGGTAGAGAATCCCACAAATATACCCCAGCGATACTTGCTCATCATTGTCTCATCTGCGGTAAGCACTATCCTGGGACTTTTATCCTGCCTTTGTGCCGAAAAACTAATTTTATTCATCTTTTCCGCTCTTCTTCCGATGCCCGCTGCTTCCTGCCTCCTCCGATATACCACATACGAGACATAGGGCAATACTACCTAATAAATATAGTCGCTTTATATCTAGCCCAGGAGAGAAAGAAGAAAGGTTTATATAACGTC
>JAYEJE010000178.1:0-1616 GCA_034660415.1 Methanobacteriota archaeon
AGATTGTAAGGCACGAGTTTATCAGACACTTTTTCTTTTTACAAAAGAAAACCTGTGCTAAAAGAAAACTTTGTTTCTTTGGTAAAGCTTTCTTTTTAAAAGAAAGGTTTGCGATGAGCCAGAAGAAGAAGCCAGAGCCTGCACACGATACGGATGCGAGCATAAGAAAGTAAGCGTTTTTGAAGAGCGGATCGTTCAGATGTTGTTTTAGTTCCGTTAGGTTTTTGGGTATCCAGAGGGTCATTTTACTCCTCACTCACATCAGGATAATCAACTTTTATACCATTTGCAAGTTTAGACACATGCTCATCCTGTAACCCAAATAGCCAATAGCACGTAATACCCCTCTTCCATGCAACGTACCATAATGACCAGTCATTTGTAATTAGCACAGCATCCTTCAACTCCACATACGTCAGCACGAAAACGTCCATTCCACCTATCATCACTTCTCTCTTGTCTTTCCACCCCGGCACCCATCTGTCATTTTCATCCTTTACAATCTTCGTAAGCGTTAATGAATTCTCCAAAGCCTTCTGGAAATAAATATTTGAGGAGATTGAATATACGGGATTCAACATTGCATCATTGGTAAAAGGATACACTTCCTCAGCAGTTGCCAATAACTTTTCTATCCCCACCCTCGCAAGCTCTTGCAGTAGGATTTTTGAGAGCACTGCGCCAACTTCTATCGGAACCATTGATGGCAAAAACAACTCGTTCTTTTTCTCTATGCATGACTCAAATAATTTTGATGCCTTTTCGTGAAGCTCATATAAATCCTTCCTCTTAGGCACCCTCAACGCATGAACTAACACGTCGGAATCGAGCACAAATTTCAATAGAACTCACCCTTTAGCCTTAGCTTCCTTATATATTCAGTCGGATCTAAATCCTCACTTTGACCTTCTGTCAATTTCAAATACTGTCTATAATCTTCAACTGTTATTCCACGATCCTCTGATGTGTCTATCTTAAACATTCTTATTTGCTCTTCCACTGCTTTAGCCACTTTCTCGCTAATCATTTTCCCTCGCCTTTTATAATATTATAACATAAAGCCTGTAATAAAAAAGTGCTCTTGCTATTTGCATTCTGCATTTAATTATTCAGAGACAGCGGGATATTGAATAATTACCCCCTCTTCCATCCTCCTCCCTTTATATGATTACAGGTCTGTTTTAAATCCAGATATTTCATCGATGATTTTTCTCATTTTCCGTTAAAGAACGCCAAAATCTTATCAACCTCGTAATCCCTTTCTTCTTGTTACTATTTCAGCTATATCAAAAAGAAATCATGTGTGCTACCGCGTTTATAGTACTCATGCTACAATCTTTCTTTGATACACACACAGGAACTTATTCGTAGCTCTCGCTGCACTGTGCCGATCCTCTTATCATCACTCACACACAAAAAAAATTCAATTCCGATGCGGCACTTTTTAGCTACTCCACAATGCATAAATTCATCTTTGTAAGGGTGGTATATAAAAGAAAGGCAAAAGATTTTCGACCGTGCCATTTCAATAGTAGTTGGATAAAATGCGTTCTTGACCCAGTAACGTCTTCCGCTCAATTAATTCCTTACCGCTTCTCTTCCGCACTCCACCCCTG
>JAYEJE010000179.1:0-8750 GCA_034660415.1 Methanobacteriota archaeon
TCACCAATGGAAGATCGCAACATGCGGAAGAAGAGAAAGACCTTTTATCTAATATCATTAACACACTCAATGAAACGTACGGGCTCAATTTGACGGACGAGGACAAGGTGGATCTAAAACGAATAAAGGAGAAGCTGGAAGAGAACGAGGAACTCCGGGCTGTTATGAACGAAAAGAACACCTCAGAAAATATCCGTTATAAGTTCGATAAGGTGGTGGATTCAATATTACTGGGCTTCGTTAATACTAAGATTGACCTGTTTAAGAAACTCACGGACCCCGCAGTGAATGCAATGTTCAAACAGAAGTGGTTTGACGGGTATGTGTTACAGTGATGGAGACACTGTCGAATTTTTCAGTGAAAGTAATATACCCTCAAATTTTACCGCCGAGCGCGCAGAGAACGCAGAGACATTAGAAAACCCATGCGTGGAACAGATAGGCGACAGGTTACTTGTTATAACTTTGTAGATTAATACAAATATGAGAATGGAGATAAAGATGATGGAAGAGTATATTCAGGTGATAACAGCCATAGAGAGAAGGGAGGACGCAGAAAAAATAGCAAACGCAATGGTAGAAAAAAGACTGGCTGCCTGTGTTCAGATAGTAGGACCGATAGTAAGCACCTACTGGTGGAAAGGCAATATTGAGAGAGCAGAAGAATGGTTATGCATAATCAAGAGCAAGAAAGACCGCTATGATGAGCTTGAAAAAGCTATTAAAGAGATACATCCCTATGAAACACCCGAAATATTTGCTCTATCTGTCGTTGCAGGGAGTAAGGATTATCTGAAATGGATTAGTAGAGGAGTTAAAAGTATATGACATTAATTAATTATATGCAAATATTGGAGATATTATTATGCCTTACGTACCATTTCATGAGAAGTTCCCGGAGATAGCAAAAGAAGAAACTCGAGCTCTAATTGCAATTGATGATCCCGAATTACCTGCGGGAAACTATGGCCTGATTGAAGCCTATTGTGACGAGGTGGGTTGTGATTGCCGGCGAGTATTTTTCAATGTATATTCCGAAAGAAGAAACGAAGTTGTAGCGGTAATTGCATATGGTTGGGAGAATCGCAAATTTTACGCTGATTGGTTCGGTCGTAATGTCCCACAGATCATAGCGGAATTACAAGGTCCTGCATTAAATCAGGCTAGTCATCAATCCGAACTTGCACCTATTTTATTGGATAAAATTAAGTACGTTCTGAATGATAGGAATTAGGTTGAAAGAATAAAGCGGCATTACCGGATGTTCAAGGATTTGATCGAAGAAGAAAATAAGAGTGGATCATCAATAACATCAGACAAGAGGGTCAAAATAGGGCGGAATGACCCTTGTCCCTGTGGCAGCGGTAAGAAGTATAAGAAATGCTGTATGAATAAGAAGTGATGATTTTGTGATATAATGATTTGGCCCGCATTTGCTGCCGTAAAATCATCGGTATCTCATCGTATTTTATAAAACCATGTTATCAACTCATGGTTGTTTTTTCAAATCACAACCGATGCAGGTTGTCTTTATATATAACAATACCTATATGATGAAACATGAAACAAAAGCTGTATGTAATATTGGGTGATGTCATATCTTCTCGCCGAATAGCTGAGAGGGAGACGTTTCAAAAGAAACTGGAAGAGACATGCCGATACATAAACTCAACATATACCGGTGATATATATGCAGGTTTCAAGATTTTAAAGGGGATAGATGAGATTGGCGTTGTTCTATCAAGTATGTCGAAAAGTTATGAAGTCATCAACGTTTTATTAGAGAAATTGCATCCCAATTTAATGCGCTTTGTATTAGTCTTTGATTACATAGATACCGCGCTGGAAACTATGGACATTGCAAAAATGGATGGTCCTGCGTTTCATAAAGCATCTGATCTTATGCACACACTCAAAAAATCAAAGTTGATGTTTGTTATGTCTGTTGGTGATAAAGTGGTTGATACTACAATATCCGGGCAGATTAATTTAATACTATTATTAAAGAGAAATTGGTCTGCAAAGCAACATCAGATAGTTGAGGAATACGAAAGAACTAAAAATCAATATGAAGCAGCGAAAAAATTAGGGATAACTCAGCAAGCAGTCTCAAAAACGCTTAACCGTTCAATGTGGAAAGAGCTAAAAAGCATCGAAGAGAATTTAAATTATGTATTATCTGAGTATACGCAAAGGCAAAGTCGTAAGGAGTTGTGTTAGATGATCGAAAGTATGAACTGGGTTACAGTTGCTATCTTGGTAGTAGGATATTCTGTACTACTTTGTACAAGCGGAATACTGGTAAATTACATTTTCTCTACGATTTCAAAAGAGCCCCTAAGTAAGAAAATTGGCAAAGAAGCGCGTGATACTGGTTTTGTGGTGGGGAAGTGTGAAAATTTGTTGATACTGACTTTTATGCTTCTGGATGCCTATACCGCCTTAGCGTTAATATTCGCGGCAAAAACGATAGTCCGCAAAGAAGATATGAGTAAAAACACCTTGTTTTTTCTCGCAGGTACGATGATTAACGTTACTTATTCAATAATGATCGGGTTGGTAATAAAAATGCTTATACCGTTAATTTAATAAAAGAGCGAGAGGATATAAAAGAAGATAAGGGTGATGTGAAAAGGTTCAGAAAGAATTGATGGATGTGGCATGATGTCATCGCATAGCGAACAAGGAGAAGAGAAAAGTAGGGGTTTTAGCTTAAATGACGAATTGAAATCTCTTGATGTCGAGGACTTATACAATTTAGTGCGAGATCTAATAAGAAAAAACCCGGAAGTCCATAGATTGGTTTTGGAATGGTTTAAAGAGAAGGCAGAGGCTTCAAGAGTTGTAGAAGAAGTAGTGACTCTAAATGACGAGTTATTGATGGAATATTGGGAAAAAGCCGAATATATAATCTCGGAATTCAATGAATATGGCGGCGGACCGGAAGATGAAGAGGAGGACGCTTATGAGTGGCTAAATAAAATTTCCGTATTGATTGAAGCAGGTAATATATCCTTGGATGCGAAACTTGAATTTTTTGATGAAGCCTTTGTGGAGTATGATAAGGAAAATTCCGGTTTTGAGGATGCTTTGATGGATACTTTTTTCGCGATCTGCGAGACGAAAGAAGAATGGGAATTTTTAGTGGCAAAACTGGCAAAACGTCCTTCTGATTGGCGGAAAAAGTTGATTATGCGTATCCAAAAGAACTATCTTTGCAATGAAACAGCATATTTAGAAATGCGTATGGAAAATCTCCATTACGGTATGGATTACTGGGATATGGTGGTGTTCTACCTTAATAAGGGCGATTTGCAAAAGGGTTTGGAAACCGCAGAACAGGGGATATTAAAAGGCGAAGGCAGGCTTACAGAGCTGTTTCAATTCTTGTTCGAGCATTTTGCTGAAGAAAGGGACACCGCAAATATAGAACGAATTGTCCGGGTTGCGTTGACCCGGGAGAGCGAAGAGAAGGTCCTGCTGGACCGACTATTTGAGTATTATAAAACTGATGGTAATTACGAAAAGGCAAAAGAGGCTCAGCTAAAAGCATATAAAATCATGCGATATGGAAACTACTATGCAGAATACAAGAAACTGAAAAAGTTCATGCGGGATGCAGACTGGAAACAGGTTGAGCCCAAAATATTCAACGACATTAAAGAAAAAGACATCTGTGACTATTTACGAATCTGCTTAGACAAAAACATGAAAGATGCAGTCCTGCATACAATTTTAAAACCGCCTGAGTATCAATGGATAATGAAAAATGAGTTTGATGAATTCGCAGCTAAGCTGGAAGAGGATTTTCCAGAAAAGATAATAGCGTATTACTGGCAAAGCGCTTATAGAAACATCCCCGGAGGAAATAGAAATACGTATCGTATTGCAGCAGGATATTTGGCTAAGGTCAAACACATTTACATTAATCTGTTAAAAGACGAATCAAGGTGGGGAAAGCGTTTTTCCGAGTTAAAAGCAGAATTTAAAAACCGACCTGCATTTCTTGATGAGGTGAGAGAACTGTGAAGTGGTGAAATTGTGATTGCGATTGTAGCACTATTATTATAAGCTAGACCCCATGAACCCAATAACGCTGGAAATCTTGAAGAACGCATTCACCGCAATACCTGAAGAGATGGGCGCAGCCTTAAAACGAACAGCATACTCGCCGAATATAAAGGAGCGAATGGACGCGTCATGCGCCATTTTTGACGCCGAAGGCCGGATGCTGGCACAGGCAGAACACATCCCCGTGCATCTGGGCGCAATGCCACTAACCGTAGAATTTGCATTGTGGCACTTCGATGACTTACAAGAAGGCGACCAAATAGTAGTAAACGACCCTTATCACGGCGGTTCACACCTACCCGACATCACACTAATAAAACCGATTTTCTATGACTCTGAGTTAGTAGGTTACGCCGTAAACAGAGCCCATCATGCGGACGTCGGCGGCATGACCCCGGGCTCAATGCCAGGCAACAGCACCGAAATCTTCCAGGAAGGTCTTATTATCCCTCCCTGCAAGCTTTTAACCCACGGCAAGGAGAACGCAGATGTTTTTGACATCATAAAAGCCAATACTCGCACACCCGTGGAGCGAGCAGGCGATATACGAGCTCAGATCGCGGCTAACAACGTGGGTGCAATGAGAATGACCGAACACATCCAAAAATATGGCGTAGATACGTACATGGAGTTTGCAGCAAGTATCATAGCATATAGCGAGAAGAGGATGCGAGATGCGATCATAAAAATACATGATGGCACTTATGCCGCCGAGGACTTTATGGACGATGATGGCGTTACCGACCAGCCGGTGAAAATAGCAGTGACACTAAAAATAGCGGGCAGTGCCATAGACATAAGCTTTGAAGGCACCGACAGACAAAGAAGAGGCAATATCAATGCACCTTATGCCGTTACGCTCTCTGCCGTTTACTACGTCCTGAGATGCGTGACCGACCCTGAAATACCACCCAATCATGGCTGTTACCTGCCTCTAAGCATTATTGTGCCCGAAGGCACGGTTTTGAACCCGAATCCGCCTGCTGCTGTATCCAGC
The DNA here is from genome assembly GCA_034660415.1 of Methanobacteriota archaeon. Lineage (GTDB taxonomy): Archaea > Halobacteriota > Syntropharchaeia > Alkanophagales > Methanospirareceae > Methanophaga. The sequence goes on from JAYEJE010000179.1 coordinate 5,069, forward strand.
GGTAATGTGGAGACGTCACAGAGAATAGTAGAGGTTCTGCTACTTGCCCTGCATAAAGCTATGCCGCATAAAATACCCGCACAGTCGCAAGGCACAATGAACAATGTAGTAATAGGCGTTACAGTCAACGGAGAAGGGTTTACCTACTATGAAACTATTGCAGGCGGTCAGGGCGCTTCACCAAATAAAAATGGTGACGATGGGATCCACACGCACATGACGAACACGGCGAATACGCCGATAGAGGCGTTAGAGCTTTCGTATCCACTGCGTGTGGAGCGTTATGAGTTGATTCCCGATTCAGGTGGTAACGGTAAGTTTAAGGGCGGTTCGGGCATAAGAAGAGCTATTAAGGTTCTGGTAGCGGATGCTACGCTTTCTATACAATCAGAGCGACGAAAATACCAGCCAAAGGGTCTGCTTGGTGGCGAAGACGGAAGAGCAGGTAAGAACTATTTAGTCAGAGACAATAAGAGGATAAATTTGCCTTCAAAGGTTACTATGCCGCTTGAGAAGGGCGATGTAGTGGTAATTGAAACGCCCGGGGGCGGAGGATATGGACATGCACAATAAACTGTGGAAAATCCCAAATCACAAATAATGGTTTACCCGAACTGTATGCTAAATATCATTCTCCAAGGATTTTTAAGACACAGATTAACGCTGATTAACACAGATTTAAAGTAGTGTGATAATTGATTTTTTAATTTTGATTCTATGAACCCGTAAAAACTTAATAATTTTTTTTGGGGACTTTAGAGTAGCGTCTGTGTAAATCTGTGAAATCCGTGTCTTTGTATGACAATTATCAAAACTTTTTGGGTAAACTATTTACTGGGAGTTCCCTTAACCCAAAAATCTTGTGAAATCTTGTGGTTTTTTACCCAGGCTATACAAAAACCTACAACAACTTATACAGTGTACTCCGCCTTCTTGGTGTTCTATCCGCATCCGTAATGAGTTGCTCGAAGTCATCGGGGCTCATGTACTCGCCCGCTAAGGAACCCGATGCCCTTGATATGCTCTCTTCCATTAGCGTTCCGCCCAGGTCGTTCACACCAAAAAGAAGCATCTTCTGTACGTCCATTACCCCTAACTTCACCCAGGACGCTTGCACATTCACGCAGTAGGGATGAAGAATAACTCTTGCGAGAGCATGAACAGTTGCACTATCCCAAAAGGAAATTTCTCTGTTCACCATTCTGCCCAATTCATTGTTCTTTCGCATGAACTTCAGGGGTACGAACTCCGTAAATCCGCCGGTCTCCTTTTGTATCTCCCTTATCTTAAATAGATGGTCTATTCTGTCCTCTAAAGATTCTATATGCCCATACAGGATAGTAGCAGTTGATGGAATTCCCAATCGATGTGCAGTCTTTATTATCTCTATCCATTCCCCTGATTTTATCTTACTCGGACATATCACCTCACGTATAGAATCATTGAGTATTTCCGCAGCAGTTCCAGGAATAGAACCCAGTCCAGCATTTTTTAACTCCTTCAACACCTCCAACTCGCTCATATCAGAGTTCCTCGCCATATGATATATTTCCATTGGCGAATATGCGTGTATATGTACATCAAATCGCGATTTTATGCTTTCTATAATTCCACAATAGTCTGCCACCTCAATATCCGGGTGCAAACCCCCTTGAATACATATTTCCGTCGCCTCATTATTCACCGCTTCTTCTACCTTACTCAAAACCACATCCATACTCAATAGATATCCCTTCTCCTTCTCTTCTCGGAACGCGCAAAATTTGCAGTTGCCTACACAGACATTTGTAAAGTTTATGTTCCTGTTCACCACATACGTGACGACATCGCCTTTCTCCTCCTTTCGCAACGTGTCGGCAATGCAGAAGAGATAAGAGGGGTGACGCGCTAAAAATAACGCATCCGCTTTATCTATTTCTCCCTTCCATGCCTTCCCATATAACTCATCAAAATCATCTTTCATGTCAGACGTTCTTATGAAGGAAGTTTGACCCAAGGTACTACATAGATTGTTTTCCATCCAAACCCCCCTTTCATTTAACCTTAAGGACTTCGTTTTATTCCTGTTATCATCTCTCTGTTAAGGTCAAATACAGTCGCTGTCTCGGTCCCGTTTGTTATTTTTAGTTTCTTGCTCGCATCAACTTCACCAACGATAGAACTCGCTACCCCTGCATCCTCGAATATTCTTATGCACTCTGCTGCGTTATCATCGTTTTCAACCGTGAGCACAAACCCTGTACCCGGATACATCTTTAACCACTGCTCAAAAGGAATATCTAGATCTGGTCTTGGTATCTTATCAAGCTCCACGATTGCGCCTGCACCTGAAGATTCGAGCAACATACCAAACGTGCCTAAAGTGCCCGGATTGCTTATGTCCTTACCCGCAGTGGCTAACTTCTTCTCCCCAATCTCAACCATTGTATCCAACTGCTTCTTTATCTCTGCCACAGTCCTTCTTGTCGTGTTGTCCCAGGCCAGATTGTAACTCGGATATATCCTACCATCAAGGTCAATTGCGACCAATACCTTGTCGCCTGGTTTCGCACCGCTTGAAAATATTACACAATCCCTCTTTACTGTTCCCATTATAGCAACATCAAGAGCATCATAATTAGTGTCCGGATGTAGATGCCCGCCCACCATGGGCACGCCAAATTTTCTCACTCCGTCAGCCATTCCCCGGCCCAGTTCTGCACATATACCCTTCTCCTGCGTTGATGCCAGATTCACCATTGCCCGCGGAGTGCCGCCCATCGCTGCTATATCCGCCACATTCACCAGCACGGCGCAATACCCGGCCCACCATGGGTCGGCATTCAACAATTTACCCCAGATACCATCCACAGCAAGCAAAACGAAATTATCATTGTCCACTTCAAGCACAGCCGCATCCTCTCCGAATCCCACTATCGTTCGACTTCCTACTCGGTCCGCATCCCCAAATCTATTTACGATGTCACTTATAGCTCTTTTCCGTTTCACACCCTCAAAGTTTCTCAATCCATCAGCCAACGATTTCAGATCCTCTTTTGAGTTTACCATTTTTACCACACCATCACTTAGCGTATTCCTTCATCTCTTCTATTACGTCCTTTACCTCCCCTATATCTTTTATCCGGAAATCCGCAATCTCAAAAAGCTTCCCCTGTCTATCTGCCTCTTCCTGTAACGATAACACCGCTATATCTGCCTCCAATAGCGCAAGATAATCATTTATATCATCCCCCACCATCATCACCTTATGCTTGGCCTTCAACCGCATCACCAAGTCCCGCTTATCCTCCGGCTTCTGCATCCCAAAGATATTATCAGGAGGGACGTCTGGTAAATAAACTGCAATTTCATCTCGCTCTATCCTATCTCCCGAAGAAACAAAAGTCTTTACTCCCAGCCCGTGTAACGCACTAAGTAGTTTTTGTGTTCCCGGGAAAAAATTTATGCCGCCTGCAATCACGTATTTTATCACCCCCTTTGCCATATCCACAATCAGGCCTACACCTATTACCGGTAGGATGTCGCACTTCCTCAGAAAGGACATTGTTTCATGTACATCTCCCAATTTAACATGCTTATCGCGTAAAATTGCTTCCGTCACTTCTCGATCACTAATCCCTTTTTCTTTATATATAACCTTATTTTCGATTTTTTTCTCCTTTATTACATCGGACAGAAATTT
>JAYEJE010000180.1:0-1606 GCA_034660415.1 Methanobacteriota archaeon
AGATGCTGACCAGCGCCCAGGTTACAATTTCCTGCGTGAGGTAGTGCCGACACTGGAAGAGAAGCCGGAGTTGGCTTTTGTTCAGACCCCCCAATATTATGTCAATCGTGATTCCAGTAAAGTATCTAATGCAGCGTCCGCCCAGCAGTCCACATTCTATGCGAATGTGTCCGAGGGCAAATCTGTTTCAAATGCGATGTTTGCCTGTGGCACTAATATTGTTTTGCGAGTAAGCGCATTGAAGGATATTGGAGGATTTGATGAGGAATCAGTCACAGAAGATTTCGCGACTTCTTTTTTGTTGCACGAGCGGGGATACAGCTCTTACTATTATAACAATGTCTTTGTAGAAGGCGATGGACCGGCATCCATACCTGGCTATTATATGCAGCAGATGCGGTGGGCCTATGGCACTATCGGAATATTCAAAAAGCTATTGAAAGAACTTTTTAGACATCCCAGGCGTTTAACACCCGTTCAGTGGTGGGAATACATACTATCAGGCACCTGGTATTTTGTTGGCTGGGCTTTTTTCTTTATGATGATATGTCCCGTTGCATACTTGTTGTTCGAGATACGTCCATTATTAGCAGAGCCATATATTTATGTAGTGGCATATCTTCCATACCTCTTATTCTCATCGCTCCAATTTTTTGTTAGCATGTCAATGCGTGGTTTTAGTGCTAAAGACCAATGGTTTGGGCAAATTCTAACATATTTAACATTCCCCATATATATGTTGGCTGCAACCTATGCACTCATCAATAAGAAAATACCGTTTGTAGTGACTCCAAAAGGCGGCAGTGGCAAGTCTCCATTAACCTGTTTCTGGCCACAAATCGCAATGATGTTAATCATCTTCTTCTCGGTTGCCGTAGGCATATGGAAGTTCGTGCAGCAATTTGATGTGGCTCTAATAATAAATATATTGTGGAGTTTTTATTATCTAATATTGCTTTCCATGTTTTTATACTTTAGAAGGGATGCGGAAGAACCTTCATTGTATTACGTGGATATGTTCGAGGAGTTTGTTAGGGAATGAGCCACAACATCGCCGTCTATTCGGGTTTAAGTGTCATAACAGCCTAAATAAAAAAAAGGATGAAACTATCAAAAAGGGAAACGGAAGGGAAAAAGATAATCATAAGCGCTGTTATAGTAGCTCTAATTGTACTAGCTGCGTTCAGTTGTGGATGTGTCGAGAAAGAAGTTAAAGTCATTGTGCTAGAAGCTCCGGAAGGGACGCCAAGAGAAGAAATGCATATACACGTTGGCTGCGGCTAGAGCGCTAATAATGATGAAGGAAAAGCGGTGGAAGAAGCTGTTTCTTCTGTGAAAACAGAACTGGGAGGGAAATCGCCTGATTTTGCCGTTCTGTTCTCTACTGCTAGCTATGACTCGGACAAGGTTCTCAGTGAAGTGAGAAGGCTACTGCCCGATGTTCAGATATACGGTGGCACTTCCTGCCTCGCCGTTCAAACCAAAGACGGTTTTCATGCAGGCGAGAAAGGCTCGTTGGCTTTGTTAGCGGTGGCTACCGAAAATATCTCCTTTGGCGTTGGAGGTGTTAGCATTGACGATTTCCCCTCTGCGAGGGAAGCGGGGA
>JAYEJE010000181.1:0-8705 GCA_034660415.1 Methanobacteriota archaeon
TATGAACTCAATTTTTGTTAAAGTATCCAAAAATTTTCCCCCGTCAGAAACCTGTAAAGAGATTATATCTTTGCCAATAGTGTTTTTTAAGTTGTTTGGGATATCCAAGGCGATAATTTTGCCATGATCAATAATTGCAACTCTATCACAAAGGTAATCTGCCTCCTCCATGTAGTGAGTGGTTAAAACAACCGTTACCTCTTGAGCTTTGTTCAGTCTTTTGATATGATCCCAAATGCGGTGCCTGGTTTGAGCATCTAAACCAAGCGTTGGCTCATCTAAGAATAGGACTTTGGGATAGTGCATTAATCCACGAGCAATTTCTAATCTCCGCTGCATTCCGCCAGAATAAAATTTAACAAAGACATTTGCTCTATCATTTAGCTCAACCAGATCTAAGACCTCATTTATTCTCCTCTCTCTCTCCTCTTTGTTTAGACCATACATTCTGGCATGAAAATCCAGATTCTCTCTACCAGTTAATTCCGTGTCTACACTGGGGTCTTGAAAAACAATGCCAATAGACCTTCTTACTGCATCCTGTTCTTTTAGTATATTGCGGTGCCATACTTCGGCAAAACCTGAGCTGGGCTTGAGTAAAGTAGCCAGTATTTTGATTATTGTCGTTTTTCCCGCTCCATTCGGACCAAGTAAACCAAATATTTCGCCCTTTTCAATGTTAAGATTAACATTACTAACCGCTGTAAAATCACCGAATTTCTTACTGAGTTCCTCGGTTTCTATTGCATATTCCGTTTGTTTTCGCATCTTCCTTTTCCATTTTGTTTTACCGGTCTTATAGGTACAATATAAGGACTTCCATCTTGATTGTGCACTCTCACTTCAACACCATAAACGTGTTCGATGTTTTCAGGCGTGAGTGTAGAAACAGGGTCGCCCGCGGAAAAAATTTCCCCTGAATTCATCATTATTATCCTATCAGCATATCGTGAAGCTAAATTCAGGTCGTGGATAGCCATTATCGCTGATATTCCTTTTTCTCTCACGATATTTTTTATGATGTCCATTACTTCAAGCTGGTGTCTGATGTCAAGGTTAGAGGTAGGCTCGTCGAGCAAAAGGACATCAGGCTCTTGCGTAAGAGCCCTTGCGATAAATACGTTCTGTTGTTGACCACCGCTGAGTTCATTAATGTCTCGCATGGCGAAGCCTTCGATGTTTAGCATTTGCAGAGTTTCTAAAACCTTTTCTGTGTCTTTTTCACTACTCTTCCAACCGATATGAGGGCGTCTGCCCATGAGAACAGTGTCGAAGACCGTAGCAGGGAATACCTGTGTTGCGCTCTGAGGAATATACCCTATTTTTTTGGCGAGTTCCATCCCGTGCATCTCTTTTATATCTCGCTCATCCAACACTATACTTCCGCGCTGAGGTTTCAAAATCCAGTCTATACATCGGATCAGTGTAGATTTCCCGGCTCCATTTGGACCCACCACGCCTAACATCTCAGATTCAGAAAGCTCTATACAAACATCCTTGAGTACAGGCACGCTTGCATAGTTGAACTCCACATTTTTTACCTTTAGTTTCACCATTTTATCTTACTTTACCAATACTCCTTCCTTCTTCTCATTATTATAAGGTAAAGGAACAAAGGACCACCCATGAAAGCTGTGATCACACCCACCGGGAGGATTACTGGTGCAATAATTGTTCTTGCAATGGTATCAGCACCAAGCAAAAGAGCAGCACCAAAAAGGCCAGAAGCAGGAATTAGAAACCGGTTATCGCCACCAATGACCAACCGGCACATGTGAGGAGCGACTAATCCTATAAATCCGATGGTTCCAACGAAGCTTATGATGCCCGCGACTAACAAAGTGGCAATCATCAGTATAATGATTCTGGTTCGCTCAACATTAACACCGAGACTTTTTGCAATCTCATCTCCAGCACCCATGACATTGAGGTCCCATGACTTCCACATAAGCAGGGGAAGACAGATTGCAAGCACGGTAGAAACAGGGAGAAGGTCTTTCCATAAAACTCCTCCAAGACTGCCAACCATCCAGAATACTGCCGCTTTTACCGCTTCCGCCTCTGCAAAGTATTCTATCAAGGTCGTCGCCGCACTAAAGATATATAACATCGCGATACCCGCGAGAACCATTGTCTCAGGCGTAGCCCTTCGGTAGCGTGTTAATCCGATGATAACAAAGGTAGGGATTAGAGCGAAGACGAATGCATTTCCTATAATGAGATACTCATCAGCAACAAAACCTGCACTGAATATTATGGCTAGAGCAGCGCCAAATCCCGCGCCTGAAGTGATTCCTAAGGTAATAGGACTTGCAAGTGGATTCCTTAAAATACCCTGTAGCATCGTGCCTGCAATTGCAAGTCCCATTCCAGCTAAAATACCCATTAAGATGCGAGGAAGTCTCAATTGCCATACACATACATCTGCAAGCCATCGTGTGTGGAAATGATCAGGAAAGAATCGGTGAAGAATTGTAGAATACGTTTCGAGGAAGGTGATATGTGCAGATCCAAGCGTTGCCGATATGCCAGCGATAATAAAAATTAAGGTGATGGAAAAAAGGATAAAGAGTATCTTCCTTCCAATAAACTTTTTGTATTGCGCTTTTATTTCTGTGTCCGTTGTTCCTGTTTCGGATATGATCTCAGTGCTTGATCTCATTTTTATTTCACCTCTAATGCTTCTTCTATGTCACCTTCCATTTCCAAGTACGCTCTTTTCATCTTCTCCATTTCCTCTTCTGTTGCATTCCAGTATCCTCTTTTTTCCGCTTCAAATAATCTTTCCATTATTTCAACGGCTGCGAATTTGTTGTTCTCCTCCAATCTTATTCTCATTTTCTCGTCGAAAACAAAACGCTCTGCAATGGAAGACCATATCCAGTTAGGGATGGTGTTTGTGGTTGCAGCCAAGCCCAATGTATTTTCTAAACGGTCTGCGATTTGCTGTGCTCCGTGATACTTATGTTCCAGCATGCCGTCTATCCATTTTGGATTCAGCAATCTTGTCCTTGTGCCTCTTACTATAACATCTCCAACGTCTTCGGTTTTTATCACCTCTTTTGTGGTATCAGTAATCATCATTGACGCTTTTTCGCCCTTAACAGTTTCCACCGCTTTCGATAGCCCACCAAAGAACTCGAAGTAATGATCGAGGTCAACTATTTCATAGTCATGCGAATCTCTGACTTGTGACACCAAATCTATTTTTGCGAGGTTCTTCCTGAATAACGAATCTCTCTTTTCTGCATGTATATTTTCCACGTATAAATGGCTCATTGATTGTATATAGACTTCTGCAAGGTCTTTTTCTTCTTCCCAGATGGAGTCCTCGACCAAAGGAAGCATCCTTGTGCCATATTCCCCGGCTTTTGGACCGTATATTCTTCCACATGCGATTTTATTTGCAGTTTTTTCGTCTATCATGCCTTTTTCGAGCTCGGTTTTCAGCGTTTCCATGTTTTCAAGCGAATGTCTCCTGACAAAGTTCATTTCTATTGGTTCATCCAGACTTGTCACAAGCGTAAATGCTTGATTCAGCAGTTGAATGATGTTTGGAAACATGTCACGGAAAAAGCCGCAGATATTGAGCAGGCAGTCAACTCTGGGTCTCCCAAGCTCTTCCAATGGTATAATCTCTAATTTTGGATACCATGAGCCTATTTCTCTAATGATTTTCACACCCAAATAATGAAGAATCTGTCCAATGGACTCCCCGCCGGTTTTTGTCGTTTCGAATCCCCATAGCACGATACCTACACTTTCAGGATATTTGCCATCCTTTCCCAGGTATCTCTTTATCGTATTCTCGGCTATTTCAGCTCCTCTTTCATAAGCAGTTGAAGTCGGTATTTTATTGGGGTCAAATTGATTGATATTTCTCCCGGTAGGAAGGACTTCTGGTGTTCTTACCACGTCCCCACCAAGACTTGGTTCGATAAACTCCGTATTCAAGCTACGCAAGCAACTTTCCAACTCATTAGAATTATCAGCATAATTCTCTCCTATTTCGAGTCCAAACGCTAAAGTCTTATTCAAATTCTTTCTGTGCTTACTATCCGCTTTGCTTTTCTTGACTGCACTTTCAACCGATTCCTCAACACAACAATCTACAAAGTCTGCACATTTCTTGTCTATTGTATCAAGCTCCGAAGCATATTTGTCTTTGTTCCTCAATGCGGAGTCGTAATCAACACTCGTTGATTCTGCTAATATTCGGTTGAGCGATTTTATGCCCTCCCGGTCATACCTCAGGATAAATTCGGTAAATTTCTTGAGGTCTTCTTTCTCATATCGCTGTCCCAGTATATGAAGTCCTTTTGGTATGATACTTCGTTTCATCTCATAGAGCTCTTCATGAATCTTCTCGATACGCTCACTCTCAAATTTCAATTCCTTTGCCTTTTCCATGATTTTCGCTTTCACCTTCTCACTTCTCAACTGGTCTTCCAACAAGGCTTCGTGATATTCGTCAATCAAATCCTGTAGCTCAACATAGTCCTCATACAGGTCTGAAGTGGTGTAAGGCGGCGAGTTGTAGCTGATCATCGTGCCATAAAGTCGCCTCTTTGCTATTGTTGATTCCGACGTGTTCAACACGTGGTAAATGTAAAGATGCGGCATATCTCCAATTAAAATATCCGGGAAGCAACACGAGCTCATTCCTACTTCCTTACCCTTCATAAACTCAGCCAGACCGTGAGTTCCAACGTGAAACACTGCATCTGCACCCCACACTTCCTGCAACCAGAAATAGAAAGCGAGATATTGATGATGAGGCGGCTTTGTTTTGTCGTGAGCAGCTTTAGCCAAATCGGATTCACCAAGCGGAGGTCTTGCCGGCTGAATTCCAACGAATACATTACCAAACTCTATTCCTGGTATCAGGAGTTTGTTATCAACGGTCATTACCGTTCCCGGAGGCTCTCCCCAATCCTCTATAATATCGCTTTGTAACTCTTCAGGTAGTGCATAGAAAAATTCAAGATAATTATTTATATCAATAGAATAGCAATTCTTTAGCGTTTCCTCTTCTCTGAACCATGTTCCAGAGTTTACAATTGCCATCTGCTCAAATAAATCATGCAATTCCTCTTCTGGAAGTTCTACCATATATCCGCTCTCTTTTAAACGCTCCAACAAACGTTTTACGGATTGAAAAACGTCAATATAAGCTGCTTTTCCTATGTTCTCCTCGCCGGGCGGATAATTGTACATTATAATAGCGAGCTTCTTTTCGTTATTTGGCATCTCCTTCAATCTCAGCCAATTTCTTATCCTGCCGGCAATGCGTGCAATACGGTCGTCAATCGGTGCGATTTCCTTCGCCTCCATCTCGCCTACCATTATATTTTGCATTCCACAGGAGGGTATGGGCTCAATGCATCCATCGAGTTCAGGCCAGATCACAGCAGCAATAATCTCGATTGGCGAAAGACCAGTTGCCGATTCTTTCCATTTTTCCACTTCTCGCACGAACATAGGTGCGGGAGCGAAAATAGGCACGTTCAATTCTTTCAGTAATTCAGCAGTCAAAGCAGGGTTTCCACCAAGAGGACCTCCGTTTATCCTGAACCACATTAGATTAATCACAACATCAACGAAAGGATTGCCATTGTGTAAGAAATATTCTCTTATTGCCCGTAAGTTGTGAATACTATCTGAATAAACAGGAATGACGTTGAACTCATCGAATTCATTTATAAACGCCTTTATTGTTGCAATACTTTGATCAAAATGCATCCCACCATAAAAAAGCATTCCGATTGTTTGCGTTTCATCTTTGAAACCTGATATTTCGATGAATTTCTCTAAGTCGGTAAAATGCCCATATGCAGGATGGTAGATGCCATACTCCGGGAATGCAACTGGTTCTTTTGCCTTTGGCAAATCATAATTAAGGTAATCCCGGAGAAGAAATAAGAGGAGATTATAATAATTCTCCTTGCCACCGTATCTCCAGTATTTGGTTATCGTAATATAATTTCTCGCATCCTTTATGGATTTGATGGGTAAGACTTTCCCTGCCATCTCAACCATATTTTGAGCACGCTCTATCTTTTGCCACAGATCTTCCGGATTATCCAGGTCAGTGGAAGATTTTATTCTATCTGCGATTTTTCCGCCTGCGAAAGAGCCGAGCCTTGTTATCTCCATTAGCTTACTCATAGGACCTACAAGGTTCAAAACGATGTTATTCTCATCTTTTAACGCATCATAAGCGATTTCACTTGACCTGCCGCCACCTCTTATATCAATCAAAGCGATAGCAGAACTTCGCAAATCATCTTTTACTGTTTCACTGTCAACTTCTTCTTCATCAATCTGGTTAGGATAGTATATTTTGAATTCTACATCTAATTCAAAGTCTTCGTTTAGTGCATTCATTGCCTCAGCGAGTGCTGGAGTTGGGACCGTTGATAAACAGGTGATTTTTAGTTTTTTCTGCATTTTTTATATCCTACCTTTAATTTTTAGGTTAGCCGGCGGTTTTGCAATAATATCGACACTACTTGGATAGCCACCAAGTTTATCAATAAGTTCTAATCGTCTGGCATTAGTATGCTCTTCGCCTTGTGCTGCTACTGAGTTCATCCATACCTTCTTTGGCAGAATAACTGGGGCCTCTGATACTATTTCAAATCCACAATCGAGGAAAATTTTATCAAGTTCCGAGCGATAGTACGATTTTAATATACGATAAAAGGGTATCTTTTCGCCGTCATTGTTGGTGGTATAGCCTATCGGTTTTATTCTCCCTTTATTCTCAATGGAGGGATGACGAGTAAGATAGAAACATCCTGTCATCCTATCGAAAAAATCATCTTCAATGGAGTACTTTTCTCTAAGCTCTCTGCTAAGAACGTTAGCTCGAAATAAACCAGTAGGGGCGAGTATTCGCCTGAATACTCTGAGTGCAGTCAGAGGATTAATGTCCTGAAAAGCATTGATTATGATAATTCGATCAACCGAGCGATCTGGAATCGCGAACAGAGGATCGGAATCCACATCAGCGCGGATAAAGATTGTTTCTACTTCTGTTTCTACATTCTGAATGCGTTCTCTTACTACGTTCAACATCCCACTGGACATATCAACAATGTAATATTTTTTGAGTTCCCCCATCTTCCTTACAACTGCCTCGGCAAACTCACCCCTACCAGGTCCAACCTCCATCGCAGTTCGTGATTCCACAAACCATTCAGTTGCAGATTCTATCCACTCCGGGTCGTTTACCGGACTTGGGAAGTGACGAGGCTGGGCAATTGCTGCCACAGCCTCATAATAGTCTGGATGTACATTCTTCCCAGTTCCTGTTCTTTCCGTCTCTATCATGCTATCCCTCATTCTGGATACGGCTATGGAGGATACACAAACACGCCATGCTCTCTCACATCGTAGTCTATGTCACAGAATTTATCTATATATTCCTGGTGTATCTCTTGCGGATCTAAATCACTGAATAGGTCAGAATGGAACCATTTTGCGTGGTATGCAAGACCAACTAAATAGGCTAGTCCACCGGAGATGTCACCTTGTGTTATATAAACACTGCTGGTATTCACTGCTGCTATATTTCCAATGCCTGGCAGCGCTAATATATCATCATAATACTTTTTCATCTCACTTTCGTCGTCTGTTTCGTAACCCCCTGCACGTGTATTATACCCAGAGGCTTGACCGATGATTACTTCGGGTTCCTGATCCAGAATCCACTCCAGGGATACATAAGGATATCCAGGAGCAAAATCGGATGGTAAGCCGGCAGCTATGTTTTTTCCGCCTGCCTGCTCACACAACTGGTGATTTCCAGTGCCTTTAGCACAAGTTAGGCGCACGTTCCCTTCTACACCGCCGTAATCTATGAACACCTCGGGCTTATCATCTTCTGAAATCCCGGATACTACATCCTCTATTTCATCAACGTATTTGTCATGCCATTCGGCGTATTCTATAGCATTATCTTCCTTGTTGAGCAAATATCCGAGCTTTAGCATTTCTTCTCTAATCGTTTCGGCTTTATAGAAGTCTAATCGGACTACTGTTACTTCTGGCTCCAGCATATCTTCAAGCCCTGCATGACCGGGGTTATATATTCCGGGGGCATAAGCTATAAGAATATCTGGATTCATTTCGAGTATTATCTCGAGGTCCGGCGTATTTCCCCTGCCTACTGAAGGCAAATGGGATATATCAGGGAAGAATATTGTATACTCCGCGGTAGCACCCTCTATACCACTTATTCTGTCTTTTGCTCCAATACCTCTAATAGCTTCTGTACAGTCCGGGTTTAGAGTAACTATCTTTTCTATCGGTTTGGATACTGTTTTGGCTGCTCCTTCGGCATCAACGATGGTAAGCTTCTTCTCCCGTCCAAGAATTATCAGCCCTATTTGCGTCATATCTCCTACGTCTATTTCCCCATCGTGGTTCGCATCAGCTAAATCAGTAGGCTCTTCTAACCAGCAGATTATTCTCGCTGTGAAGGTAATGTCACGCATGTCAATGGTATCATCTAAATTTGCATTGCCATAGATGCCTAAAGTTTCTTGATTTTGACCTGCGGCAATACCCGGTAAAGTAGTCACTAAAAGCACCGAACACAGCACGATTGCTATTTCCACAAACCTTCTCTTCCACGAACTGTTTTCAGTAAACGCTTTTGCAGAGCAAAAGGGTTTAAGAAAAGCTTTCCCAAAAGAACT
>JAYEJE010000182.1:0-1574 GCA_034660415.1 Methanobacteriota archaeon
GGAACGGATAAAAAGGACGGGGGAGTATTGGGAATCGGAATTAAAACCGTTGGTGATTGGAAGATTACCGCGTTTTGAGTTGGTTTATAATGACGTAAAGGCAGTGCTGAAGGATTTGATATAAATCCTTTTTCCTTCGGAAAAAGGCATTATTTACGTATGCTTGCACTATTTTTGCTTCGCAATTAGAAGAATGAGTGTTGTAGAGGAATCGTGAAGGGCTTAAGAGATTATTTCGTGAAATGTATTTGGGCGCATTTTAGATAATCCGTCCGCAGATTATTTCTCTTCTGATTTGAATTTTGTTTCTTTTTCTAACTTTTTTGCCGTATCTTCATCTATCTTTCTCATACTGTCGAGTAGCCTTCCTATTGCCTTTGGATCCGTGCTAGCTCTTATTTTCTCCACGATAGTAATCTTTGTTTCATTGAGGAGTTCTCTTGCTGTATCTTCATCTATCCAACTCACGCAGACGAGCATCCTTCTTATTGCATCTAGGTCTATGCTGTCTCTTATTTTCCCTGTAACAGTATCCCTTGTTTCGTTAAGGAATTCTCCTGCTGTTTTTTTATCTATCATTCTCACGCTGCTTAGTAGCATTCCTATCGCATCAGGGTCAGTGCAGGCTCTTATTTTCTTGGCATACGTATCCTTTGTTTCGTGGAGGAGTGCTCTTGCTGTCTCTTCCTCTACCCTCTTTACGCTGTTGAGCAGTCTTCCTATTGCCATTGGGTCTGAGGAGCTGTCTTTGATTCTTTTCGCGATTGATTGAATCTGATTTTTTCTAAATAAATCTGGTAATAGATGATCATACCCAAAAGCGCTTAATACTACACTAAAGAAATGATAAGAACTCAGATTACCTGTCCAATCCTCTTGTTTGATCTTTTTCTTGATAATCGTTTCTTCAACTTTTCCTTTATTTATACGTTCGAACAACATATAGCGATTAAAAAGCTCGATGGGCAAATTCTCTGGTTTTGCATATTCTATAGATATACCAGCTTCGGGCGACGAGATTTCCAACAGAGTTAGATATGTTTTTAGGTCCTCTAATACTTGAAATACAGGAAAATCTTCGTTCATAAATTTTATAGCAGTTAAGTCCTCTTTTGATTTATCTTTGCTATATGAGCTATATGATATTCTACGTTTATGCTCTTCAGCAAAACTGAACAAATCTTGCTGCTTTTCTTCATCAATTAATATGTTCTCATAATAAGTAAACCATTGCTCTCGCATGCACACCAATTTAAATAACACCTTTTTATCAAATAAGAGGTCAAATACTTCAGCAGGAGTAAAAATCTTGGTGATTTCCCTCTTCAAAGCCATAGGTTCTTCTGGCACTTCTTCTTTTCCTTCACTACCCCGGTCAATACTTACTCTGGGTTCAGGTCTTTCAAAAGCCTGTAAAAATGTAGCTAATCTCCTCTCAAACACACTTTTTATGAGCATTGTTGCATTCTCCACTCTCTTAATCTTCCTCGGATTACCACCAATACTGTGAATTACCAATTGTGTGCATTCTTCAATTTCATTATCGTTCCAACGAGTTAAAAACTGTAAATAGT
>JAYEJE010000183.1:0-8566 GCA_034660415.1 Methanobacteriota archaeon
TGCTGAATTGAGGAATCGAACAGGCGGGCGGGACTTTTTAATACTTATGGTCTGTGCATTCGGTGGTGGGACCGGATCAAGTATGCTTTTAGACATTGCAATAGACATACGCGATTGGATTTCGAAGCAGTTTGGTGCGGATCCGGTGATGTTTGGGATCGGCATACTACCCTCGAGCAAGGAATCGGTGCTTCCAACAGGTAATGCACTCGGTACGCTGAAAGAACTTCATGCCCTTATGTCCCATACCGAGGACCTTATAATAGAAGACAAGAATTATTCTAATCCATTCAAATTGTTCTTCCTTTTGGGTAGAGACCTTCAAGGGCAGAACAGGGATGAGGAATTAGAAAGGGCGATAACACGATTCCTTCTTGATCTTGGTTTTATGCCCGGTGGTGCGGTTGAAACAAAGGGTAAGTGGCTTGACCTAAATGATCTCCAGAATAGAGCAAGGGGTTATGAAGACCGGTTTGATACCTTGGGCTACTACGAGTGTGTATTCCCAACCGAGAGGTTGTTCTTATTTTATGACATTGAGGATGAGATACCGCGGGTCAGGCAGAAATTGGTTGAGATTGAGGCACGACTATCTGACATAAGGGGTAAGACAGAATCCGGTAGGTCGGAATTGGAGCGGTTCGAGGGTAGGATAAAGGATATTCAGCGAGAAATTAATGCTTATGAATCCAAGACAGGACTGTTCCATCATGTAAACAAAGCGGAAATCAGCGATGCAAAATCAAAACTGGATAGAGCGAAGAGGAAAGCAGCGGAATTAAAAGAAGAGGTCTTCGATCTTGATATAAGAGTAAGCGATACCGAAGAGCGGAAGATAGCATCGGAACGGAATTTAGAGCGGCTTGGAGCGCTTAAGAACAAGCTCCTCCGAGAGCTTACCACGCCTTTGAATACGAGGACCTACCATCCAATAGCGTTAGCAGAAGAGGAGATAACGAGCTTAAAGAAGGACAGAGAGGATCTAAAGAATCTTTCGTTCTTAGCAATTATGAGAAAGCTAGACAGAGAAGACGAGTACTTCCGGTGGACGCATTCGCCGATTAATGATGGCGACATCATATTCAATCCACTGGTAAACTATCGGCATTCGATAGATAACGTCATGGCATCAAAATATATAGACATACTTCATGATTACGGGTTCCTGTCATTGGATGCGGAAGGGAATGTAGTGAATGAGGAGGAGAAGTTTGGACATCTCATTACAGTGTTAAGTTCGAGAGGGGACAATTTCGATGATGCGCGGCTGGGAGGCGGAGCTTTTAAGAGCATGGTGACCGAGCGATTTGCAAAAGATGCGGACGTTCTGAAACTGGATGCACCAGCACGAGCACACAGCTTTGGTATCTACACGCTCATGATCGGGCTTCAGCCCTGGGCACCGGGGCCCGGACTTCCACCAAGACTTCGTGAATTAGAATGGATTGAAAAAGCGTATAATGAAAGTGACTTCACCAAACTACAGCGGCACCATTCGCTCTTCTATGGTACTCCGAAACCGTTCTCTGAGATCACGGGAATACCCTATTCCCCTGGTGCAGACGAGAAGAACAGGGATACCGTAACAGAATACTGGAAGAATTACGAGATTATAGAGTCCGGAGCTTTATGGAATAACGTTCCCATTGTGCTGGCACAAAGCTTGAAGATGTTCGATGATTTGCTGACCGGCATGGATATAGCGGAGAACATAAGTAATCTGAAAGTACCGGATAGCTTTTCGATTGCAGGTCTCACGGTATTGGTCCAGGGGCTTGAAAACGCGAGTAGAAACATGGAAAAAGTAGGGCTATGGACCAAGGGTGCGGGTAAGGGATTTGCACAGTTGAAAGCGGAATTTGAGGTTTTAATCGCGAAATTAAAAGGTGCCGAAGCGCCTGGTTCGGAAAAAGCAGAGAAGATAGTGAAAATGATAGACGATTCAGCAAGAAATATGGAGATATTAACTGAGAGGATAGATGACCTGTCGAATAGATTCGGCGAGGATATTAATTTGGTACTTGACCGGGCAATGGAGTTCATTAGCGGGATACCTTCGGAAGAGACCTCTTCAAGTGTGATAAGGCATATAACAAAGGCCGAGTCAGAGGTTTCAAAGATACGGGAGACTAGTATGAAAGTAGTAAGAGGGATGAAAGATATGGGGGAACCACTTGCAATGATCTTAGCCACTTTAAGAGAGCTAAAACGGGTGACGGAAACGTCAGAAGCAGAAGGCACGGGGGAATCAGCTCAAGTAGAAGCGGTAACGGGAAAAGATGAGGGGCCAGAGCTGCCTGATTTGTCTCTGTCCTTAGAGAGGGAAGAAGAATGAAAGTGAAGTGTTTATTTTCCATTTTATTGGTTATACTACTTTTATCAACTCTTTTAGCCATTGGAAATGCATCTGCGGATGATGTGCTAAAGATAGATGAGCGGAGGTCCTATGTTACTAATTTAGCGACCGGGGAAGATAGGAAAACATATGCGGAGTTTTTAGATAGTGACCAATTTGAAGGAGATGAACTAGAATTCCGTATATATGTAGATAAGACCGGGGTCCCGATTCCAGATAATTACGTCTTAGAGCTGAGGACGAATCTGGATAAGCCAAGAGATTGGAAGTTTGGCGATGAAATCTCTCATACTGCAAGCCAGATTGTTTGGCAGGGTAAGTATGAGCATGCTTATCCATTCCCATCACCGATTATACTAACCGGTGTGGTTCCCGAGCCGATAAGACAAGTAAAAGAGCCAGGGTTCGAGAAATACAACATAGAGGGGATAGGAAAAGATGAGGTATATGTAGAACTAACCGTTGGCACGTCACGAGATGGTGCGACATTAGAGACAATACAGCAAAAATTGAGCCCGTCCATGGTCTTCTATTCTACGGACAGAGGTATTCAAGACGCGGAACGAAAGATAAATGATAGTTTAGGGGCTGCAAATGCCAAAGTTGGCGGAACAACAAAGATGGAACAGGATATAATGGGGCTATATGAAGGTGGGCATCCTGGTTGGGCATCTAAACTGGCAGAGGATTATAAAGAGCTCGCTAGTACGATAGAAGCACCGCCAATTGCACTCTATGTCATCATATCTATTATATTGGGCTTGATATTGGGTTCTGCGTTTGTATATGTGTATGTTTCGAGAGGCGGAGGTAAAGGTGTGGATGTAACCATGATTTCATCGGAATTGGATGATACATCAGAGCGGATAACGGAGAAATCGAGTTCGATAAATGCGCTATCGACCAAATTTGCACGCAGTGAGGATGCGGAAAAGCGAAGTATGGCAAGAGAGCTGGTACGGCTAAGAGCGAGTTTGAATGAGATCTCAAATGAGATAAGAACTATTTCTGATAAGATTCGGGGTTTGAAATAAAGCTTTTTGCTTGTTGTATATAAAGTATAACTTCCTTCTCTTTAATTTAGGACACAGATTTACACTGATTTACGCAGATTTATTTTTGTTTAACCGTGTTGATTCTTATCATCTGTGTTAATCTGCGTTAATCTGTGTCCATAATTTATTGTAAGCAAAAAGCTTTAGTAATAGTATATTATGGTATATTATGGTATATTATGGAAAACAATTTAATCTTCGTCAAGTTAGGTGGTTCTTTAATTACCGAAAAAAGTGCTCCGGCGACATTAAAGTATAGTATTCTAAAACGGATTGTGAAAGAGCTAAAAGAAGTGGTTGATAGAGAACGGAATTTGAATTTACTCATTGGACATGGTGGTGGCTCGTTTCCGCATCCAATAGCCAACGCATTTAGAACCTCAGAGGGTTTTATACGGGCGGACAGCGTAAGAGGCTTTGCAATGTGCCAAAATGCAGCATCAACATTGAATCGAGTAGTCGTGGATTTGATGACAGATTATGGGATCAATGCGGTATCTATCCAACCTTCGGCATGCTGCATAGCAAAAGATGGCGAGATAGTCGATTTTTTTATCAGACCGATAGAAGAATGTATAAGTAAAGGATTAATCCCCGTTGTCTTTGGTGATTGCGTATTTGATGCAGTAAAAGGCTGCACAATTATATCTACGGAACAAATTTTCACGTACTTAAGCGGATTTTTACGGCCCTCTAGGGTTCTAATCTTTGGATTAGTTGATGGTGTTTATACTTCGGACCCACAGCGAGATGATAGCGCGAGCTTATTACCTAAAATCGAGATAGAAAAATACACCAGTGTTGAATCATACCTTGGCAGTTCATATTCGGTTGATGTTACCGGAGGGATGACAACAAAAGTAAAGGACTTGATCAAGATAGCAAAGATGGGCATTGAATGTGAGATACTTAGCGGAAAATCAGGAAATATATTGCGGGCGTTGGCTGGAGAGAGAGGGTTGGGCACGATTATCGAGTAAAAAACGATACTAATTATATAGGGGGATGCACAAACAAAGTAATAAGGAGCGATGAGGAAGAAAATAACCTTTGGGGATTTAGCAAGTATATTGGAGAACTATGACATAGTAGAGTTGGAGGATGTGAAGATAGAGGGAGATCTGGAAGTCGAATTATCACAGAGTGGCGCAATACCTCCTCCGTTGATCCAAGTACTGCAGTCGATGCTAAATGAGGTGGATAAACAAGTTGAAGCAACTCTTACGACCCGAAAGTCGTTGATCCAGATGCTGCAGCCAGAGCAATATGTAGAAGAGAAGAAGGTAGCGGTCTTAGCGAACGCGAAATTTGAGGTTGCGAAAGCGGCGTGGACCGGAAAGATAGAAGAAGTTACTCTCGGTGCTACCTCCGCAGATGGGGGCACAAGGGAGAGTACGGTAACAATAGGCGGCGAGAAATCATTGCCGTTTTACAATTTCGATCACCAAATGCCGTATCCGCCAGTAATATCTGTCGATTGCTTTGACATGCCTATTCCACTTGCGAAGGCGGTGCGGGGTTTTTATGACGATGTTATGGAAGACCCAGCAGAATGGGCGAAGAAGAATGTACGTGAATTCGGTGCGGACATGGTTACGATTCATCTGATTAGCACGGACCCAACGATAAAGGACACATCGGCGAAGGAAGCGGCGAAGACAGTAGAGAACGTACTGCAAGCGGTAAAAGTCCCTATTGTCATTGGTGGGTCAGGTAATCCGGATAAAGACCCGGTGGTGCTGGAGGCTGCGGCTGAAGCTGCCGCGGGTGAGCGATGCCTAATCGCCTCTGCAAACCTGAACATGGACTACGAGCGAATAGCAAAAGCAGCACAGGATAATGGGCACGTTATCCTTTCGTGGACTCAACTGGACATAAACGCGCAGAAGACATTGAACAGGTATTTATTCAAATTAGGTGTGCCGAGGGAGGATATAGTGATAGACCCGACAACTGCTGCGCTTGGTTATGGACTGGATTATGCATTCACGAATATAGAACGGATGAGGATAGCAGCATTAAAGGGCGATACCGATTTGGCGTTCCCTATCTCTTGCGGAGTAACAAATGCGTGGGGTGCGCGCGAATCATGGATGAAGGGTTCACCACTTGCTGAGGATTCCGATTGGGGACCTGCAGCGTATAGAGGCCCGTTGTATGAGATTATTACCGGCTTGACACTGGGTATCGCAGGTGGCGACATGTTTATGATGATGCACCCAAAGGCGGCGGCGGCAGTTAAACGTGTAACGCAAATGCTGTTCGGTGCTGACACGGATGGTGCGAAAGAAGTGAATGTTGATGAGTGGGTGACGTGGGAAGCGAACAAATGAAGCTAAGTAGTCCTATGGATGTCTGGAAATATCTTCCGGGAACGAATTGCAAAGAATGTGGCGAGAAGACGTGCCTGGCATTTGCATCGCTGCTGTTAGAACGGAATAAGAAATTGGAGGAGTGTACACCACTTTTTGAACCTAAATACGCATCGAAAGCGAAGGAACTAGCGGAATTATTAGCACCGGAGATAAGAGAAGTTGCCATCGGAGTAGGTGCGAGAGCGAGTAAAATAGGCGGCGAAGACATCATGCACCGACACGAACTCACATTCTATGACCGTACCTCGCTTGCTTATGACGTTTGGGACACAATGGCCGAGCCGGAATTGCGGGAACGGGTAAAGGGAATAACATTGTGGCGTAAATTTTACGTTGGTGAATTTTTAACTTTAGATGCAATTGCTGTACGTTCGGTATCAAACGAAGCCGAAACATTTGCCAGATGCGTGAAGTGCGTGGCAGAAGAGACAGATATGCCGCTAATTTTATGTTCGTTCGATGCGAACGTGCTAGAAGCAGGTTTGAAAGAGGTTTCAGATAGGAATCCATTGTTATATGCTGCGGACAAGACCAACTGGCAGGCGATTCTGGCACTTGCGAAGCGGTATAACGTTCCCGTTACGCTCTTTTCACCGGATCTCGATACGTTAGACAGCCTTGCCACGACTTTCGCTGCTGCGGGCATTGACGATCTCGTATTGGACCCCGGGACATATCCAACAGGGAAAGGGCTTGCAGACACATTCTCCCGGTTCGTGAGGATACGGCGTGCAGGAATAGTAGATGGGAATAAGAGTGTTGCATATCCTCTAATGGCTGTACCTATGACCGCATGGATGACAAATGGTAATCAAGACGCTTTGGATGCTTCGTATTGGGAAGCGATTATAGCAGACACGTTAATCCTGCGATATGCTGATATATTGATTTTGCATTCGATAGAGCCACATTCGTTGATTACCGAGCGCACACTCGTTGCAAATATATATACCGATCCAAGGCGTCCGGTAAGTGTGGACCCCGGCCTGAGGGAGGTAGGGAGCCCCACAGACAGATCACCTCTTTTTATCACTACTAATTTCGCATTGACCTACTATACAGTGGAGAGCGACCTGAGTTCTAGCAAAATTGATTGCTATTTGATGGTGGTGGATGCAGATGGGCTGGGCGTTGAAGCTGCTGTTGCTGGTGGGCAGCTTACGGCAGATATGATTAAAGACACAGTGGCTTCGTATGATGCGGAAAAGAAGGTAACACATAAGACAATGGTGTTACCAGGCCTTGCGGCGAGGATTTCGGGAGAGACAGAAGATGCTACTGGCTGGTCGGTCCTTGTGGGTCCACGAGACAGTGGACGGATTCCGGGCTGGATGACGGATAACTGGCCACCAAAAACCTTTTCTTAATAAGATTTATTAAAAACTTTACCAAAAGAATTAATTACAAACATTTAAATCTTGAGGTGCAAAAGCAAATTATATTATATTATATTATACATGAAACATGACATGGGCGATCTGGATAACAGGCTTACCGGGTAGTGGTAAGTCAGTAATAGCAGAGGAAGTGGGGACGATCCTGCAAGAGCGAGTAAAGGTGCTTGAACTTGATGAGATACGTAAATTTATAACGCCGCAGCCTTCGTATTCGGATGACGAGCGCGAAATAGTGTATGCTTCGCTCGTATATATGGCGAAAATCATGGTGGCGAGTGGCATTCCGGTTATCATAGATGCTACTGCAAATCGGAGGCGATACCGGGATAGAGCACGAGCGACTATACCCAATTTCGCAGAGGTGTACGTGAAGTGCTCTTTAGATACCTGTATGGAGCGAGAACGGGACAGGAAAGCGAAATATGCGCCTACAGACATATATAAAAAGTCGAAGAAGGACGGTGCGAGGGTGCCGGGTGTGAACGTACCATATGAAGAGCCGTGGAATCCCGATGTTGTAGTGGATAGTGAGCGGATGGCTGTGAAAGCGTGTGCGGAGAAAGTGGTGGAATACATTATAATGCAGGGGTGGAGTGCGGAAGAGAAGCGGTAAAGAATTAATTGAGCGGAAGACGTTACTGGGCCAAGAACGCATTTTATCCAACTGCTATTGAAATGGCACGGTTGAAAATCTTTTGCCTTTCTTTTATATACCTCTCTTACAAAGATGAATTTATGCATTGTGCAGCGAGAGCTACGAATTATTTTGGGATTGACATAGAAGCTGTCTGTATGGGACACGGTGAGAAATAATATTCCACCATTCAAGAAACAGATACTAAAAGTTTTAGAATCAGAAAAAGCATCAGAAAGAAGAGCAAAGAATGATTGACGCATCACCGATCACAGATCACGCATTACCGATTACGCATCACCCCCCAAAGGAGATATTTGAAATGCCAAAACGAGCCTTAATCACCGGCATAAGCGGACAAGATGGCGCATACATAGCTTAGCGAAATTCCTTTTGGACAGACAAAGGCTACGAAGTATTTGGCACCTACCGCAGATTATCAACACCAAACTTCTGGCGATTGCAATATTTAGACATTTAGCAGCACAGAGTTTTTTTCGCCAGAAGCGGGTTATGAAGTGCGGGATAAAAGGATAGCCTTTACTACCTTTCAAGCGGATTTATAACGTTCAGCCAGGGAATATTTTTGAAATCACCGTCCTCCGTATAAATGCTAAATATCTTATCAATTAAACAAATCTCATCGCTCGTGCAACTCATCTCTCGTCTCATACAACTTCCTTCCAAAGCTAAATCCCTTCTCCAATAGTTTTAGCTCTCTTTCCGCGATTTCCTTTTGCCTCTTCTCA
>JAYEJE010000184.1:0-8565 GCA_034660415.1 Methanobacteriota archaeon
AATAGGGCACGAGGAGTTGGTACCATTGGACCTGATGAGGACAACGATGGTTCCACATTAATTCTGATGGTGCAAGGTGGTTTAATAGTGGAACTCTCTACCAATATGGTTAATAGAAGCGATAGCTTCGTAATAAGTGGTGATGCTCCGGGTTCGAGACAATTAGAGGTTCTAACCATTTCTCCACGTGGTGGCGAAGCCGGAAAGTATGGTATAATAGAGAACACCGGCACAAATTACACAGGTATCACTTATGATAAAGTCTCTGTATCACGCACAGATCACACCTACTCAAAAGAGTTTCACGTGAGTGATACCGCTTATACCGGGACATATTTCGTGGTAGTGCCTAGTTACGGGATTGACGGAGTCTATGGAGATACTGATAGGACTAATATAATTGGTGCTATAAATCAGAAATATAATAATCCAAATCTTCGGAGCATGTCGCAAGATTATATTTTATCCTTAATCCTCGGTGCGAGCATTAATTCGACAGTGAGTGACGATCTTTCAATGGTCATGCGGTTAGCAGTTAAAGCACCAAAATCGTATGCGGTCAGATTAGATCCTATTGATGATGTGGTTGTAGGAGAGCTATTAACAGTAACAGGTACCTCAGATAAGAAAGAAGGATCAGAAATTATTATAACTGTTGAAGGACTAATAGGGGAACAACTAATGCCCACAATGGTCCGTGTCGAAAACGGTAAGTTCAGCGCAACATTTGATACCGATTATGCTCTGAGGGGGAAATACACCGTGGTAGCAGATGATGGAGAAGGAAATACAGATGAAGCAACCGTCAACCTCATACCGGTTCCAACGCCATCTCCAATGGTAACAGTTACACCAACAGAGAGCACACCTACACCAGCCACGCCATCATTTGAAACGATATTTGCAATCGCCGGATTGCTGGCAGTGGCATATCTTTTGAGAAGGAGGCAAATTCGTTAAAATGGAGGAATTATGAAAAAATCGACGATTAGCTCGATAGCTGTTTTAGTTATTGTTTTATTTGGAGTTATAGCAATGTTAATTGGATGCTTAGCCCAAGAGGACATTGCATTATCCAAAGAAATTGAAATTGAAAGACTAATCAGGGAAAGAGTAGATAATGGATATAGTGTAAGTATTGTTGTTGGTGTGTTAGATAAAGACAGCTTCAAATACTATAATTATGGAAAATTGGCTAAATGTAGTACACAAGATGTAAATGAAAACTCTATCTATGAGATTGGATCAATAACAAAAGTGTTTACCTCATTGATACTGGCAGATATGGTTGAGGAAGGGGAAATAAGTTTAGATGATCCCATTGATAAATTTCTTCCAAAAGAGGTAAAAGTACCTACGCGGAATGGCAAAAAAATTACTTTGCAGCATTTGGCTACACATACCTCTGGTTTACCAAGAATGCCGGAAAATTTTGCTCCTGAAAATTTGAGCAACAGATATGCAGATTATACAGTAGAGGATATGTATGATTTTCTCTCTAATTACACCCTTGATAGAGATATTGGCGCTCAATATGAATATTCTAATTTTGGAGCGGGTCTTCTGGGTCATACTCTGGCATTAAAATCTGGTATAACCTATGAACAATTAGTTGTAAACCAAATTTGTAATGAACTAGGATTAAAAAATACGACAATCTCATTAACTCCTCAGCAACAAGTTCTATTGGCTAAAGGCCATTTTGGAGATACTGAAGTTGCTAATTGGGATTGGCAGGCTTTTGCAAGAGCAGGTGCGCTACGCTCTACGGCTTCAGACATGCTTACTTTCCTATCTGCTGAAATGGGATTGAAGGAAACCAAGTTATACCCGGCAATGGAAAAAACACAAATTGCATTTGCTCCTACCGGCACTCCAGGATACGAAGTTGGACTAGGATGGCATATCGTGAAAGAGTTTAACTCTGAAATCATATGCCACGGCGGTGAGACTGGTGGATACAAGAGTTTTATGGGTTTTGACAAAAAGAATAAAAAAGCTGTTGTTGTTCTTTCAAATTCAAAGGGAGATATTAGTGATATTGGCTTCTACATATTAAATCAGAATTTTGAACTGAAGACCTTGAAGAAAGCAGTCGCGGTGGATCCATCTATTTACGATGATTATATTGGAGAATATGAGTTTGCTCCCAACGTCACATTAACGATTTTAAGAGAAGGAGATAAATTATTTGCACGGGTACCAGGACAGGATAAACTTGAATTATTACCACTATCTGAAACCAGATATTTTTATAAAGGAGAGATATTTGATGCAGAAATTAGTTTTACCAGAGATGTAACAGGGAAAGTTAATGAGTTGATATGGCATGAACAAGAAGGTGACGAGACTGCCAAAAGGATCAAGTAATCGAGTAAGAATCTGGCAAAATACATCACATAACACCGCATAAAAAGATAGATTAAAATTTTAACTTCGCTTCTTTCTATTAACACTTATGCATACACCGGTAAAGAAATACGAATCGCGGTATAAGCCCTGGCTAGAGCATAAAGGAAAGGCGATCCTGGGCGAAGGCAGAGCAAAGTTACTCAGAGCGATTCGCGATTCGCACACTATTAGAAGTGCTGCCAAAACACTTTCTATCCCTTATAGATCCGCCTGGGAGCATATAAGGAAGATAGAAGAAGCAATAGGCACTCCTGTGGTAAAGACACATCGTGGCGGTGCGAAAGGCGGAGGTGGTGCAGAGCTAACGGAAGAAGGAACACGGGTTTTACACGAATATGAACGGTATGAGCAGTATCTAAGTAGTTTATCGGCAGATGAGGACTATTGGGAGGCACTGGATATGAAGATAAGCGCAAGGAATAAAATTAGCGGTGTTGTAAAGGCGATAGAGAAAGGAGAAGTTGCTGCTTCTGTAAAAATCGAGGTTGCAACGCCTACTATCATAACTGCGTTGATAACCAGGGATGCGGTAGACGCCCTTGATCTGAAAAAAGGAGATTACGTAGAAGCAGTGATAAAAGCAACAGAAGTGATGGTGTCGAAGGATTAATCACTCCCCCACTTTTAGTTGCTCCACGCTTAGCTCACCACCCTCCTTCTCCATCAACTTCTCCACCTTATATTCCGCCTCGTCTAACTTCTTATTGCAAATTTTACACAATTCCATACCCTCCTCGAACATCTTCAATGAATCTTCCAGAGAAAGATTCCCGCCACCCAGCGTCTCTACTATACTCTCTAACTGCTTCATTGCATCCTCAAATGTCAGTTTTTCTTTTTCGTCCATTTTTCTTTCACTTCCGAAGTCGCTTCCCCATCCGTGAACAATATCGTCAACACATCACCAACTGAAATATCCTCTACAGTCCTTATTATTTTACCTTCTGGTAATCGTGAACATATGCTGTACCCCCGATCAAGGATAGCCAGAGGACTTAAAGCGTCCAGTTTGCCAGTAAGCGCTTGCAAGCTTTTCCTATGCAATGTTACAAGATGCGTACTCGCTGCAAATATCGTCCGCTTCAGTTCATCTACCGTCTGCCGGTGTTGGTTTATCTTTTCGGTAGGCTTTCTAAATAAAATATTCTTCTCTATGCTCTCTAACCTCTTCCTATGATATTCGATCGTGTTATATATGTTCTGTTGCATTCGCAACTCCAAAGAGCTCAAATTCCGCTCTATCTCTCGCTTATCAGGCACAGCCAATTCAGCCGCTTCTGACGGTGTCGCCGCGCGCCTATCAGCAACGAAATCCGCGATTGTAAAGTCCGTTTCATGCCCTACAGCGGAAATAACCGGTATTTTCGATGCGAATATCTCGCGGGCGACAGCTTCTTCATTAAAAGCCCAGAGCTCTTCTATCGAGCCGCCTCCGCGACCCAGCACCAGCACGTCTATCTTCATCCGCCCCTCATTCACCCGGTTCATCAATCGAATAGCATTTACTATCTGCCCGGGTGCTTCCTCTCCCTGGACTGCAACTGGCGCCAGCAAGATATACACATGAGGGAATCGCCTCTTTGTAATGTTTAACATGTCTCGGATAGCAGCACCGGTTGGCGAAGTGATAATGCCTATTTTGCGGGGGAAACTAGGTATCGGTTTCTTATACTTGGAGTCAAACAAGCCTTCACCCTTTAACTTCTTCTTTAACTGCTCAAATGCAAGGTACAACGCACCTATCCCCTCAGCTTGCAGCTCATCCACGTATAACTGATAACTTCCACGCCGCTCATACACACTTATATGACCCCTGAGTATCACGCTCATCCCATCTTCAGGCGTGAATTTCAGCCCACGATTCTTATCCCGGAACATAACACATCTCAATTCCGAGAATTTATCCTTGAGTGTGAAGTATAAATGACCAGAAGTAGGCTGGCTGAGATTAGATAGCTCGCCCTTAACATAAACGTCGCTCAACATACTATCCTCGTCCAACCTATGCCTTATGTAGCTCGTGACCTCCTGGACGGAGTATATGTGCTGTGTTTCTTTCTCTTCTATCTTCTCCTCGACCTTTTCACTTTCAACACTTATTTTTTCTTCAAAATCTTCATCCTTTTTCATATGCAGAAAATCCATCAAAGTTACACTTGGCTTATTCATTTCTATCACCTATGGGGGAATAAGAAAAAACAGATCTAATCATACTAACTTTTTCACATATATATCTTCATATATAGGACCTTTAGGCGTAAGCGTGCTCTTCTTTAATTTTAGCTCTTCTACATGCATCTTACCCGCTTCTACATCCCTCAATTCCGCTATCTTATTTAAAATCGGCCCTATTTCTTCTCGTGATAATGGCTTTTTCACCCTGCAGAGTGTGGTATGAGCACTGAACCGTTTCTCAAACGGGAAGCCTAACACATGCATCTTCGATTCCACATCCGCCTGCAATGCCTTCAACTCCTCAATACCCCGCCATATGCCTATCCAGATAACCCGTATGTTTCTTGCTTTTTCCAATTTAGCTTCTGGGAAGAAGCCCACACCTCGCAGCTCAATATTAAACGGTTTTTGCGTTATTTCTGACAATGCGTTTTTAATTAGGTCCACGTTATCCTCAGGAACCTCCCCCAGGAATTTCACCGTCTGATGCATCTGCCACGGATTCACGAATTTCAATTTCGCCCCAGTTTGATCCAAAGCTACAAATTGCTTTTGTATCTCCTTTATCCTCTCTCTTATTTCCTTGGATAGATCCAATGCGATAAATGATCTCATAAACTTTTTTGCTCCGCAAAAAAAAAACAGTTACTAATAATTTAGCTCTTCTTCTTTGATAAAACTTTCTTTCTGAGAATGTTTTTTCGCTAACGATTTTCGTTCTAAGAAATGGTTCAACTTTAAAATCCTTGCGGTAGTGCGTTGCTGCTGCTCCGCCTCGCGCTCCTGATACGTCCTTATTGCCCTTAAGAGGTCTATCTTTCTGAACTCGGGCCAGAAAGGTGCGCAGAAATACGCTGCACATTCGTTACCCAATGCCTGCCAGGGCACGAAATTGCTCAATCGCATCTCGCCCCCGGTCCTTATTATTAGATCAACACTCGTTTTTGCTCCAGAATCGGAGTCTCCTGCTTCTATTTCGCTAATGTATAAATGCTTCGAGATCCTCTCTTCATCTATCTCCTCCACAGATAGCGAGCCTCGTTTTACCATTTCCGCTATTATACGTACGGAATCCACTATCTCCATCCTTCCACTATACGCTACCGCAACAAACAACTTAAAGCTGTTATAATGTGCCGTTTCATCTTCTGCCTTTTGTATCGATTCCTTTACCGAATCCGGTAGCAAATTGAGATTGCCTATGGCTTTTACTCTTACTCCTCGCTTATGAACCCGCTCATCTTTACTTATCTTCTCGAATTCCACACGCATTAGCTTAAAAAGCCTCTCCTTCTCTTCAGCGGACCTACAAAAGTTCTCAATAGAAAAGGCATATATTGTGAGTTGCTTTACTCCCGCCTCAAAACACCACTCAATCACCTGTTCAGTTATTTCTGCGCCATAGAGATAACCCTCTTCTGTTGAAACGCCTATCTTCTTCGCGTATCTTCTATTCCCATCCATGATTATCGCTACATGCTCGGGCAGACTCCGCTCCCGTACTTCATCCGCCAGCAATTTCTCGTATTCTCCGTAAGCTCTATCCTGGATCCAGTTGCATACGCTCGCAGCTTTACGCAGTCTCGAGATCTTCACGCTATTGTTTCTTGTCTTCATATTGGCCCTTTACGCCCTCACAGTGTTTCCGAAGTCCAGTATCTTTGTCTTCAGTTCAGAAAGCTCGACAAGAGTTGCACATCCTGCGGTAGGAGTTATATCACGCTTTTTTTGATATGGCGTTTGCGATTGCCATGTCCCCGAGTTTATAAGTAGCACGTTCCGGTATTTAGAAACGCCAACGGTATGGGTATGACCACAATGGAATATATCAGGAACCTGGTCAATTACACCATAATCATGCCCGTTGGGAACAATAGAAATGTTTGTTCCATAGATTGGAGCAACATGCCGCCGTCTAAGCATTTCTACCATTACATCTTCCGGCTTTGAATAGCTCAGCCGGGATACGGAGTTAACGAAATCATCATAGGATTGACCATGATATATCAGTACCAGCCGGTCTCCAATCTTTATATAGGATGGATTGCTAACAAAGCAAGTATCGCCAGGGAAGAGCTTCTTAAGGTCATCTGGTAATGGTGGCTGTGGCTCGGCACTCCTAACTGCATCATGGTTCCCAGGAGCTATAATCACGTGTATATGGGAGGGCAGATCATGAAAATATCCCGCTGCCACTTTATATTGCTCTTCAACATCTGTAATAGACAAATCCTCGTCCTGACCGGGATATACACCTATGCCATCTACAATATCGCCAGCAACAATCAGATAGGCGATATTAATACGTTCTGCCTGCTCTTTTAGCCACTGCGCGAAACTGTCCCAGACATCATCCAGAAATGTGGTACTTCCCACATGCAGATCAGAGATGAATACCGCATGCACAGGCTCTGGCTTTTCCGTTTCGGACAACGGCAGAGATAATTGCGAATTTGTTGAACTGATAGGCACATCTGGATACACTATCCGATTGGCAATTAAATACTGCCCTTCATATAAAGAACCCGTAACGCCGATAACCTCATCAGGTATAACCTCCTCTTGATGTGTCAGGATTACCGACATATTACCTGAAGGGTCTTCTAAGTCCACACGGGTATTTCCCTTCGCCGTTTTGTTTATAGAAGAGACCATCCCCACTATAGATACCTCTTCCTTTTCTCGCCGATTTTTTAGATACCGTATCTGCCCGCAGCTTATCCGCCTTTTTATTAGCTTACTTAATCGCTCGTATCTGTTGACGAAATGCGGTAAGAAATCTTTGTGGTCTATGCCGTTGCCCTGATCAAGGAAAGTTTTTATTATTGTTGGTGCTTTTGGATGCATCTGTAGTTGGGACTCGCCCTCGCTCAGGTTAATTTTTTCGATAGACGCGACTATCTGCTGTGGCGAAATAACAAAAATCGAGGGGTCCAACGAATTGGTCACGCTTTCGGCGATCTCATTTATCCCGAAGCTTTTGCATTTATAATTAGTGAGTATTTCAATTGCCTCTGGCTGGACCTGCAGCCCCAAATCTGCAAACGTCTTTACTATTTCTATTTCCCTCTGCCGCCCATCTCTATCTGAGAACATTTCGCTCATTCATTCATTCATTCATTCATTCATTGTTTATGCGCTTGGTAAGGCGTTCTACATACAGTTTATTTTTTTACTTACTTACTTACAACCATTCCTTAAGCTTTGCTTCTAAATATGGTTTTGGCAAAGCACCTTGTATAACATCCACCGGCTCGCCATTTTTAAAGATGAACATTGTAGGTATAGCCATAATAGCAAAATCCGTGGCTACTTTTGGATTCTCATCCACGTTCAGTTTACCAAACACGACTTTACCCGCGTATTCCTTCGCTAACTCTTCTATTACCGGTGCGATCGTTTTGCATGGGCCACACCAGGGCGCCCAGCAATCCACAACGATCAGTGAACTTTTTCTTACTGCATCCATAAATGTATCGTCAGTTAGCGTTAGAGGATAATCAATAATCCCTTCTTTTTGCTCTTCCCCTCTGGCCTTTATCCTTTCTTCCATCTCACGCATCTTTCGCTCCTTTATCTGCTCTATTTCCGCTTCTTCCGCGTTCACAAATCCCGAAAAATCCCTTTTCTCTTCCATAATTATACCACCTTCTCTGTATCTGTACAAGTGATCAGATTAAAAAGATTTAGATGGATGTTTCGATAAGATTTTGCATATAACGTAAGGAAGTTTTGTACCGTATTGTGGTTGCCACATAACGGTCATTGCCATCGTCGTATGAGAGGCATACCGCAGGGACCGTGCAATACGGCTTTTATGTAGCCCTCTGTTTGCCATAGTAATCATCCTCCGCATGATCTGCGAGGTCACACTACTCTTCGAAGAGGGCATAATCATATTTATTCTTTTCCTATTTAAATAAATTTAAGGGTTTTGTATTATCGACGTGCCGAATTTATCATTTTGATTCGGGGTTT
>JAYEJE010000185.1:0-1569 GCA_034660415.1 Methanobacteriota archaeon
GTATGTCCCTCCCTCCGTGGGCAGGAATTGGTATCTTCTTCCTACTATCCGGATGTCGCATCGTCACATGCTTTCCGCCGCCGAAAGGACCTTCAAACCCTGCTTCCCGCAGTTTCCGAATAACTTCCTTCGGTTTCTCGGGGTGTAGTCTCGACATCTTCTATTTCATCAATCGCATATTGCAGGTAACAACCGTCAATCGCCGGGATTTCATCGCCGAAGCGAAGCGCTGTAATTATCCATGCTTCTATTGCATCCTTCGCCATCTCCACAGCCTCTATTCTTGTTATACCCCAGGTGATGCATCCGGGAAGCACAGGCACTTCTACCGTCCAGGACGCATCTTCATTCCGAGAAAATCTCGCATGACTCAAAGCCAGCCTTACATACTGCTCAAAAGTTATCTTGTTCGCCTGTTCCACTCCTCTTACCCTTTTAATCTTTTTCTTCCATGGCAATGTAATAGAAGCAGCACCCACGATTATTCTCCTCCTATGTTGAGATTGTTGTAATGGCATATAAAATAAATAATGCATTTATTTTTGTTTTTTTCCCATTTATACCTCTCGTGAGAATCTGTGTAATCTTGTGCTCTATCCTATTGAAATTCTATCGTTGCCGGTGGCTTATCCGTTAGCGAATAAAGCACGTGCACAACTTCTGGAATCTCCGTCGTAATCATCTTATCTATCCTCTTTAAGACCTCCCAGGGAACATTAACAGCCTCTGCCGTAATGGCATCCTTGCTTTTGACCAGTCTAACAGCAATTATGTAGCCATACGCTCTTTTACCATCTCTAATCCCGGTAGCCTTGTCATTCATTAAAACCGCCATACTCTGGAATGCCTTGATTTCGGAAGTTACCTCTTCTACAATCTTCGTTGCTCTTCTTTCTATCTCTACACGTTCAGGCGTCACTTCTCCTAATATTCTCGTAGCAAGTCCGGGACCAGGGAAAGGTGGGCGCTCCGAAAACTCCGCCGGCAAATCCACACTTCTGGCAACTTCTCTTACTTCGTGCTTGTATATCTCCCTCAGAGGCTCAACAATCGTTAATCCATAACTTTCCGGGTCAATACCTATCTGTTCAAGAATGTTGTGCTGTGTCTTGATTCCCTTTACAGTCTCAAGAATATCTGCCGCTATTGTTCCCTGCACTAAATAATTAGCGTTCTCTTCTCGCACAATCCTTCCGAGAACAGAGTAGAACGTATTTCGAAATGCTTTTCTCTTCTCTTCTGGCTCAGTAATTCCTTTTAAAGCATCAAAAAACTCCGTAGCTGCATCCACCAGCCTTGTATTCATATTCAGCGCCTTAAAAAAGTTTGTAACTTGCTCTGCCTCGCCTTCGCGCATCAAGCCATCGTCAATGAAAACTATTACCGCTCGGTCTCCTACCGCACGATAGGTGAGAACGGCACAAACGGTGGAATCAACTCCTCCCGAAGTTGCTATGACTGCTTTCTCATCCCCTATTGTCTCTTTTACTTCATCTACCTGTTTTTCAATAAATTTTTCTGGCTCAAACATTTTTTACACTTTTGCCTCCCTAATCAATATTTCAATTC
>JAYEJE010000186.1:0-1567 GCA_034660415.1 Methanobacteriota archaeon
TGCGATAAGAAAACCTAAAATCGCTACCGCATAGGCGCTCCCGCCTGCTATAACTATCCCTATTAGCACAGCAAAACCGTACATCAATCCATGCTCCGCCCTCGTTAGTTCCCAGACGGCTTTTAGTTTTCGCTGCATAAACCTTTCCTTTTAAAAAGAAAGTTTTACCAAAGAAATAATTATTATGGACATGGAAACCGAAAAGAAAGTAAGTAAAGAGCAGGACATGGATGTCTGTGAAATCTGCGTCTATGGTAATTATCAATATGGACAAACGATTTACTGGGGGTTCTGTTAGTTACCCATTTGAATAACTATACGGAAAAAACAAAAATCTTTTTATAGTATCAATCAGTTATAGGGACTATAAGAGGTAACGATATGTAGCTACAACCTATTTGGGGGGAAGGTACGTATGCAACTTAATAAATTACTGGATGATATAATATTTAGGACAGTTTACGAAGAGGTAAAAGTAGAATGTGAACTCCCTTATTGTTCATTCGAATTGATAGAGGAAATAGAAGAAAAGATAAAAACCGATGAAGATTTTAGCTGGCGATATAAAGAGGAATTGAGTAAACAACTTCAAAAGCAAGGTTACGAAAAATTGGAAGTGATTGACATTGACACTTCCTCTAATTGCTTGAAAGTTAGATATACGGCATATTATTCCGGAAGTAAAGAGTATCCGGAAGTCCATTTAAAATCTCTTTTAATCTTCCATGAAGAAATGGGTAATGACATATATAATCCGGATGTTTTTGATGAAATTGTAGAGAGAGCAAGAGAAGACTTAGGGGAAAACGGCAAAGTAGAGCGGCTCAAACATTTCGCCACTCTGTTTAAAGCTGCTATGGATACGGATTTAAGTCCGATTGAGCAGTTACGTGTTAAGCTCTGATACCGTCTCCAGGATTCTGGGGTGCGAAAGAGATATTTATTGATCTGTCAGACAAGGAGCCAAAAATAAAGCTTACATAATAGTCGCCGAGGCGTGGTAATATATCATTCAGATAGTTGATGGCAGTTTCCCTGCTTAGTTCACTAATATTTAAGTCCTGGTATAACTTGTGCTGAGTTTTTATGAATCCATATTCATAAACACGATAAATATCGTAGGTAATAGGATACTGTATCACGCTCGCGGTTTCAATAAAGGTAACATTGTTGTTATATGTGATGCTATTGAGATGCCCATGCCCGGAAAGAACGGCGACAACATTAGGATAGTTATTTAGCATGACCTTAAATTCCTTATTATTCTCTATGTATGGGCTAAGACCCGAAATGGCACAAAGCTCTGCGAGTCCCGGCACATCATTAACCAAAAAATGCAAGCATATTATGGTTGGCATTGTTTTATGTGCTTTAAAATCATCCTGTAACCACTTCATAATATCATCGGTAATGATGCCCTGCTCGGTATCTGTATCATTTACACTATCTAATACGATAAAGTGCCAGCCGGCGGAATTAAAGCTATATGTGGTGTTCTCCTGCCCTAATCTCTCCCATTCGGTTACCCATGCGCCTTCTGATTTGTCATGATTACAGATAACAGGGT
>JAYEJE010000187.1:0-8485 GCA_034660415.1 Methanobacteriota archaeon
ACGCTTTTAGTCAAGGTTTTTACCGAAGGTAAAAAAGGTTTGTGGAAATCTATGTAATCTTGTGGTTGACTATACAAAGGGTTTAAAATACCACCGCCAGTGTTATTTTTCTATCAAATGATTTCCGCTTTACAAATTCGCACTTGGTATTATTCCGCGTTGCACCCAAAATAGCACAGGGTTCAGCAACGCCTTTTAGGCTAAACGCATCCATTGCTGCGCTTTTCGACTGCACATTCACACTGTTTATCTCGTCTCGTGAAAAGAAAAGTAGGGGTATGCCAAACTTAGCAGAAACTTCTCGTAACGACTCGGTGTTTTTGAAGTCCACGGTGCATAAACCATTGACTTCTTTCTGGTTTATCCCTAACTCTTTTAAGAACCGAAGAATTACATTCTCTATCTCTTCTGCCTCAACGTTTCTATGAAACCCAATTCCTATGTAGGCATCCCTATTCATCGTCTTGAAAAGTCGTTATCACCACTTGTGCCGAAATCGCATCTGCAATAAGCGTTGCAAATTCGTTCGCACCTCTATGCCCGTTCAACACCGGAATAACATATCTACCATTCTCCTCTATACAGACCACCCAAGGGTCTTCGGTCTTTTTCGTCGGCTCTATCGCCCGCACAATAATACCCATAGGCAGAATAGCAACAATGTTCTTCTTCGCTCGGAAACGTTCCCGTATCGCACTGTAAACGCTTTTCACATTCTCATCTGCGCTATTGCAAGAGATCTTTTCTGAGCATATCAGTTCTGTGTCGAACCCGCTCTCTAAGAGCATTTTTTTCACCGTTTCGGCAATTGCAACCGATTTCTGTGCCAGCACAAAAATGGTGATCATGACTCGCTATCCCCATAAAGTTTAGAAACACCTGATTTTTCAAGCACCGCACCCACAATTATCACTGATTGGCTCTTGATGCC
This sequence comes from Methanobacteriota archaeon, assembly GCA_034660415.1. Lineage (GTDB taxonomy): Archaea > Halobacteriota > Syntropharchaeia > Alkanophagales > Methanospirareceae > Methanophaga. The sequence goes on from JAYEJE010000187.1 coordinate 932, forward strand.
TTCGGTCTTCACCTTCTCTGCAATATCCTCTAAAGTGCCCCGTATTATCCGCTCTTCCGTCCATGACGCTTTATGGACCACAGCCACGGGCGTATCCGGAGGATAACCAACCCGCAGTTCCGAAACGACCTCGTCAATGATATGAACGCCGAGAAAGATGGCCATTGTCGCACCATGCTTAGACAGTTCCGCTATGCTTTCCTCAGCGGGCTTGCCGGTCTTCCCAAACGGTTTTGTAATTATCAGCGTTTGCGATACACCAGGTGACGTGAGTTCCCGTTTTAACGATGCTGACGCGGCCGAGAACGCAGTAACGCCCGGAACAAGTTCAAAATCAATGTCCCTAGACGAGAGGAAAGCCATCTGTTCCAAAATAGCGGAATAGAAGCTCAAGTCGCCCGTATGGAGCCGCACTACTCGCTTTCCCGCTTTCGCAAATTCCGCGTACAGTGCGAATAAATCTTCCCTGGTCTTACCATAACTGTCTATCACTATCGCATCGCTCCGCGCATATTTCAAAATCTCTTTCGGGACCAACGAACCCGCATATATTACCACGTCCGCATTTTCTAGTTCACGCTTGCCTCGCACGGTGAGCAGTTCCGGGTCGCCCGGACCCGCACCTACAAATACTACTTTCGTTTTCATAATTAACCACAGATTACACAGATTATCACAAGATTCTCCTTTTCACCTCCAAACTCTTCGTACCGAAATTTAGTAATAAACCAACACGCATTTTGGTTGCCTTTAGATAATTTAATAACTGTGCTTCTTCAATTTCTGTTAAACCCGATGTAGCTTTTATTTCTACTGTTACTTTACTATCGACCATTAAATCAGGCTTATATTTTCTTGGGATTAATAAGTCTTTGTAATAAATATCTAGCTCTTTCTGTCTCTCAAAATGGACCTTTTTCAAATTCAGCTCATAACTTAACGCTTCTTCATAAACATATTCTAGGAAACCAGAGCCTAACTTGCGGTGAACTTCCATCGCTGCACCGATAATCTCTTGAGTTAGGCCCTTATAAAGCCATTTCCCCTTAGTATCACGCAGTTCCCCCTTCTGTGTCAATCTCGTGTAATCTCGTGGTTCCGGTTTAGGTTTAGTGTCCATACCCTTTTTTACGATAAGTGTGGAGAGATAATGGGTTGGTTCTTCTATCTCACTAACTTTTCCTGATATTAATTCTTGGTCTTCAAATCCGACCTTAACACATAAGATGGCTTTTTCATTGCCCAGCAGATCCTCGATTTTATCCAGATCTTTTGGTTTGAGAAAGATCAAAGAATCTGAGCTCTCTATTACTTGCATTGCCTTTTTTGCTTTTACGTCAGGAATAATAGAAACAATCTCCGTTCCTTCCACCAAAGGGATCTGTGCAGTAGAGGTGCAAGCAGAGAAGGAGGTTACCCCAGGAATTACTTCTACTTCTTCTACCAGGTCGTTGAAGACCTCTAAGAATCGGTAGAATGTGGAATACATGCTCGGGTCGCCCAGTGTGATAAATGCGGCAGTTCCACAGCTATTTCCTTTTGCCAATACCTCTTCTCGCGCCTTTTGCCAATACAGTTCCAGCTTATCTTGGTCTTTCGTCATCGGGAATACTGGTTCAACCACAATACAATCCCGCTCTTTTATTACTTTTTCAACCGTGTGGAGCGCTCGACTCCGTTTTTCCTCGCTCGACCTCGGAGCTATTATCATATCCACTCCCTTGAGTGTCTTATATGCTTTCAATGTGAGCAGTTCCGGGTCGCCAGGTCCCACACCTATCCCATATAGTTTCATCTTTTCGCTCCATGGATTAGGAATACCGGATACGAGGGCGCGAGGGCTGTTTTACCGCCCAGGTCCTTGCCCTTGTTCAAGCAGATATTCAGAACATTCGGATTGATACCCTTGCTTTTCAGTACGTTTATGGATTCTACTACGGTCTCAAGCCTGACCGCGGCGATGATTATCAGCCCTCCGAGTTTCAAGTGTTTGTATACCCTGTCAAGCGATTTGCTAAGGTTATCCGTGCCACCGAAGAAGATAACATCGAAATTATGCGATAATTTGACATCTTCCATTTCGCCGGATATAAGCTCGATTTTGTCATTTAAGCCGAAATCCGCTATGTTTCTTCTCGCGGTCTCAAAATTATCATTGTCCTTCTCCACTGCTGTGACATCGCAACCTAACAGAGCGAATTCAATAGAAACGCTTCCTGAACCGGTACCAACGTCTAAAACTTTTTCATTTCCTTTTATCCTCGCTTTTGAAACTATAATAGAACGGATTTCCTCTCGTGTCAAACCTGCTTTTGACCGTGAGAATAGATTATCGGGTATTCCTGGAGATTTATATGGCCACTTCATTTCCTTTTGTTCCATGTTCCGCCCATTTAATCCACGCATTCCTTACTATCCTATATCTTCTTTATCCTACTCTTACAATACAAAAGAACTTATCTGTTTTTCTTTTAGCACAGGCTAAATTTTCTTTTTTCTAAAAAGGAAAAGTGTTATGACGCCTGATAAAGCTGATAGCCGTCAATAAACCACGAGCCTAACTCATGTTTTATTGCATCCACTCTTTCTTCTATTTCGCTTGTGCAATCTTCTTCAGCCATATTCATGCTCTGAAGCAGCCACAACAGCTCTTTTATCACCCTTGTTATCTCGTCCATTTACATCCCCCCCACACCATCTTTTCCTGCGTCTAAGCCCTAATCCCCGTGATGCTCATATTTACACTTCAATTTCCTCACCTCTTCGTGCGTGTGCTCGTGGATATGCAGATGAATATGCCCGCCTTCTGTCTCTACCGTCCTCGTCAGGTGCTCAATCGCTTCATTGATGGACAGCGGCAGTTCTTCGCAGTTGTAGCCAAAGCACTTTAAGACTTCAAAAAGCTTGAATACTTCGGGGACTTCCAAATTGTTCTCCTTTAGCAATTTGACATCCGAAAATATTTTCTGTAGCGTTCCTTCCGCAATTATCCTCTTGTTCAACACGTATACACGGTCTACAAGCTCAGGAACAGCATTTACGTCATGCGTTGCTATCACGATAGTTATTCCTTCCTCTTCATTCAATCGTTTTATACTCGCTATCAACTCCGCCCTGCTTCTTGGGTCGAGATTAGCAGTCGGCTCGTCAAGCACCAGTATCCTCGGCTCCATGGACATAACTGCAGCCAACGCTGCTTTTTTCTTCTCGCCACCACTGAGGTGATGAGGAGACCTGTTCTCATAACCCGTGAGCCCAAGCGACAAAATGGTTTTTTCTACTCGCTCCCTCACCTCATTTTCTTTAAAACCCATGTTTATCGGGCCAAAAGCGAGGTCATCGAAAAGCGTGGGCATGAACAACTGGTCATCCGGATCTTGAAAAACAATTCCTACTTCTTTTATTATTTCTTCTCTTTTCACCTTGTCCACGCTCTTACCGAACACTTCTACCTGTCCATCACTACCAGGTAGTATCCCATTAAGGTGCAGCAAAAAAGTCGTTTTGCCTGCTCCGTTCGGTCCCACTATCGCGATTCTTTCGCCCTCATACACTTCCAAACTTACATCTTCCAACACTTTTGTACCGTCTGGATATGTGTAACAGAGGTGTCTTATGGTTATTGCTTCTCTTTTCATTCTTCTTCACACCACGCCCACTCCTGCATAACAAACCACATGCAAACAAACCGCAAAGGCAATAATAAAACCTGCCAGTACATAGTCCTTCGTACACATTTTAAATTCCACCAGCGTCTTCTGGCGTCCCTCATATCCGCGTGACCGCATTGCCCAATATACGCGTTCCGCCCTCTCGTAACTTCGAACAAAAAGCATTCCCAGCGCGTTCCCTATCGTTCTCAATGCATATGATCTAGTTCCCAATTTAAACCCTCTTGATTCCATCGCAATCAATAACCTTTGGAACTCATTCACGAAAACAAAGATGTAGCGATACGTAAACATAAGCATCTGGACGAGAATATTCGGTACCTTTAACTTATCCAGTGCTTTTAGCGTCGTTTCGAACTTCGTGGTTGCAATCATCGGAAAAACGAGCATAACAGCAGAAAAAGCCTTTAGGACTACTAAAATGCCATATCTTAAACCTTCGTATGTCACTTTTATACCGTAAAAGCCGAAAATCTCATTCCCTTTCACTGTAAAGGGCATAATGACAAGAAAAGGGAGGATAAATAAAGAAACCCCTTTCAAATGCTGAATAACAAAATGAAACGGTAGTTTTGAAGCGATGAGAAAGAGGATAGAAACGATAAAGCCAATAAGAACAAGCTTTAAATCATTGAGGAGAACGATAGAAAAAATAAGAAAAAGGAAGGCAATTACTTTTGCTCTCGGGTCAAAGCGATGCATTAGCGAATCACGCGATGCATACCGGTCTATCTCCGGATATTCTATCATTTTTTTTCTTCGCCTTCCTCCAAATATAGACCATTGAAGTACCCATGCTCTACCTCTGCTTTCCCCCCAAAAAATAAGGGGAAAAATTGTTTAATTATAGCGGTAATCACCTGTTCCTTTTAAGCACCATGTAGGCAACTGCTAAAATACCTGCAATTGCGAATACTGCTTCGAATCCCGGTTGTTTCGGTGTGGGCGTTGCTGCTGCTGGCGTTGCTTCTTCAAGTTCTTCTATGGCAACTTCGAGTTCTTCTAAATTGAGCCTCATAGATTTGGCAGCATCGTCGAGATCATGCAAAGCAGTGTGTACATCGCCTGCAGCACTTATGGCTTCCGGTGATGCTTGGACATCAGGGTTCTCTATAAGTAGATGTATCAAGTCATGTGGCGATTTACCTGTAACCGGCAACCTCATAGTAGTTACAAAGTCACCTGCATCTATAGTGTCTTGATACAGTTTCCGAAGTGCTTCGATTTTTCCCACAGTAACCAACATTTTTGCTTTGTTCTTCTCAGGCTCGGCTTTATAGGTATCAAGCTTCCCGATATAGCTTTCCATATAAACCTCAAGGTGCTTGAGAGCGTGGCTGCTCAGATGAACTGTCTTAGCCGTAGCTTTCATTTCATCCGGCATACCTTCGACACCATGGATGATCACTTTCGTCTCCTCGTGTATGACCTCGGCGGCTTCTTTAAGCTCGTCCATATTTTTGTCTATTTTTTCCACCGCTGCTGATACATCTTGTGCCATGACTGGCGAAGCGCTCGTTATAACCAACAGCATTGCTATTGCCACTGCAACAATTCCAACCTTTCTTTTCGTGTTCATATTCTTTTTTTCACCTCATTTTTTTAAAATATCTACTTACTACTGCCGTCTTTTTATCTCCCTTCATATTTTTTTCTTCTTCAGCCTCCAGCTCATATACAACATTGCAGCTCCTGCTAAGCCGACTAAGTAACCAAATCCCGCGATAATTCTCGTGTACAAAGGCATTTCTGTTCCTGTTCCACCGGCACCCTCTTGACTCATGTTTATCACCGTTTCTGCTTTATGACCAGGCGCATGAACTGCATCAACAGCCACCGTGTATTCTTCAATGCCTATCTTCGGAGGAAACCCAAACTTCCCTTCGTCGTCGGTTACGCCTTCCAGATACAAATTGCCTTCAATATCATACACTCTTACGTTTGCATCTCGACAGGGGCTCCCACCTTCAAAATAAGCTTTTATCCCTATTTCTCCTATTTCACGGTCTATTAACAAACGATGGGCACTCACGTCACTTATGCTTACGCAGGAGAGCACTAAAAGCAGAGCAAAAATAGCAAAAACCAGTTTTCTTTTCATTTTTCTTCACCACCTAAACTTCCTATTAGCTCTGGTTTAACCTTTACCAGAAAGGCAACGACAGAACCCGTAACTACTCCTTCTATTATCATTACGGGAATGTGTGCGACTATAAGTGCGACCGCAACGCCAAAAAATTGCTCACCACTAGCAATGAGAGCGACCGCAGTGCAAACCGCAACCAGAAGTACCGCAACTCCACCGGCGACTGCACCAAATATTCCGGCCGATGCTACTTTTCTCGATGATAAGATACCTGACTTACATCCTCCTTTGAATATGACATAAGCAACCAATGCAGGTATCCCCACATCTACGGTGTTTATCCCGATAGTTGTTATGCCTCCGAACTGGAAAAGAAAAGCTTGGAGGACGAGCCCAATAAAAATGGCAGGAAATGCGAATATTCCGAGTATTATTCCCATTAAGCCAGCGAGCATAAAATGCACGCAAGTCGGTCCTATTGGTATATGGATAAGACAGACAACAAAAAATACTGCTGCCATCAGCGATAACTTTGGTATTACCTCCACTTCTATTCCTTTCTTTTTGCTCCACCAAATCGCTATTGCTATAAATACCACGGTTATTGCCCATCCCGCAGCCAATACCGGCGCCGATAGAACACCATCAGATATATGCATTTTTTTATCACCCGAAGGAGGAGATGGTGTATCTATATTTAAGCTTTTCTATTTTGCATTTTCGGGTTAGAGTTATTACTGGTTTGGGTAAGTATGTTGGCATAATGGTCAATATCCGATGGACTTGAGGCAAAGGATACGCAGTTATTGCGGTTAGATGTGTCGTTATTCCTGTGATGAGCATGTACAGCTCAGCCTCTATTGCACCCCTATTAGACCTTTCATCCATCCGATAGCCACATTTGTCTCTGCCGAAGCTCCTTTCGCATTCGCTCCTTCTATCCGCTATTCTTTACAGAAAAGAAGGATCGTTTACTGATATATCCTCAGGTCGGAAGCATTTGAACTGTCTTTATAGCGTTGTATTAGATAGCCCAGCATCCGTATCGGTGTATTCTCCAGTCTCTTTGTTTTTGTAGCTACTCGTATTTGACTTGAGTACAAAACAGTTTTAAATAACTATAACAAAAATTCTTGGAAAAAGGGATAAAAATAATAAATTGATTTATTAATGGGGATAGGATAGGTCTGCTTCCAGAGGCTCAATAGTATTTCTTGCCTGCTTCCATCTTTCGCTCCAATATTCCTACATAAGGGATATAAAAACATTGCCCTAAAACAAACAAAAACAAAAAAATCCGTGTAAATCCATGTCTTAACTAGAAAGAGGATACAATGAACTTTTCAAAGGAAAGTTATTTATAGGGCTAACAACTATCCAAACTAACTATGAAAAAAATGGACGTGTTGGTTTTAGGGGGCAGTGCAGGAGGATTGACCGCTGCAATATCCGCGAGGAGGAATTATCCTGATAATGATATTACTCTTGTCAGGCGAGAAGAGAAAGTAGTCGTTCCTTGCGGTATCCCGTACATATTTGGAACACTTGGTTCAGTAGAGAAGAACTTAATACCCGTAGACGAAATGCTCTCAGCCAATAAAATGGAATCAATCATAGATGAGGTTACTGAAATAGACAGGGCTAAAAAGGTGGTTAAGACCGCAAAAGGGGAAGAAATAGGGTATGAAAAGATGATTTTAGCAACTGGTTCCTTGCCTATTATACCGCCTATACCAGGAGTAGATTTAGAGCATGTATTTGTAGCGAAGAAAGACGTTGAGTATCTTAGTGGCATGC
>JAYEJE010000188.1:0-1551 GCA_034660415.1 Methanobacteriota archaeon
TCATCTCTGAAAAACACCACCCATATATTTATGATGTTTTTTTTTAATGTAAATGTCAGGTCGTGTAGAAACACCGATTTGTATGAAAAATAGACCCGATATAGCATTTAAATGTAAATTAAAAGCAAGAAAACCATTAATTTTTGCGTTTTCTCACTGTCTGACGTCATCACGAAATATCAGGTATAAATAAGCGGTTATTAATAGAAATAATAGAATACTTCTGCCCCTATATCGCCGATATTCGGACCCTTTCGTAAAGTAGCCTATATCGTCTCCTTTCCCTTCCTTAATACTGCGAGCTTCTTCTATTTGGATGGTTTAATCTTTTTTTGGTCTATGATTTGGGCCTGTTAATTAAACCTTCCTTTTTCGACATTCATCTCTTCGCACCTCTGTGGGTACATGGTTACGCGTCGTTAGTATTTGGCGGCCTCCACTCATTTTGGCGATCCTCTAGGGGATCATGAAAAATACGAGGCTCTTATTGCCTTCTTTCATTCTTTGTAAGATTCCTTCTTTGTTAGTACCCAATAGACCGACTCTGCCATGTGACGAGCTGTTGCAACAATTGCCACCTTTTCCCCCCTTCTTGCTTTTAGCCGATTGTAGATTCTCTGAAAGCGATTTGGTGTTGCTGAATGAACTGCCGCTCTTGTACTCTGTATTAACGCCCATCTTAGAAATCCGTTGCTATGCTTGTTTATGTGCCCGTACCTTGTATAGTCTCCAGATTGTTCGACCTTTGGTGCCAATCCTGCGTAACTAACGAAACTTTTCGGTTTGCTGAATCTCGCTATTTCTCCTATCTCACTCAGAGCAAGTAATGCATTGTGGAATCCTATACCGACTATACTCATCAACCACATTGCCTCTTCTGTTACTTCCGCCTTCTCTCGTAGGATCCCTTCTACTTCATTGATCTTCTTGCCTAGAATTCCCAGCACTTCCAGGTAATCATCTAAAGCTGTCCTCCGTGATTCTTGCAGTTCCACTTCTTTCAGAAACTTCATCCCTTTCCTTCCAAATAGGTCACTTACCTTCGGTGGTTGGACTCCCTCTATTGTTAGCAGTGCATGCACTTTATTCTTTATTGAAGTTCTTAAACGAACAAGGCTGGCTCTATGTCGCACTATCGTTCTTAGATTCCTCATATCTTCCCCGGGAACGTAGCTCTCCGGTAAGTAATCCATCCTCAACAATTGTGCTAACACCCTCGCATCCACTTTGTCTGTCTTTATATGCTTCTTCGCAAACGGCTTGACATAAACGGGGTGTGCCAAATGCACCTCTATCCTCTTGCCATCCAGGTACTCATATACGAAGATACCGGATGTCGAAGCTTCGATCGCCACTTTTGCTCCTTCTGGCAGAGTGCTTGCAAATTCGTTCAAACCTTCTCGTGTCGTTGGAAATCTGCCTTTCTTCACTTCTGTTCCTTGATGGTCTACCATCGAATAGTAGCTCATCTTTTTATGTACATCCAATCCTATATCCATATTGCACCTCCTTCTTCTCCGATTTATAAGGAGGTGTTTTTCATGTAGTCAT
>JAYEJE010000189.1:0-8468 GCA_034660415.1 Methanobacteriota archaeon
TAGAAACGACAATGACTATCGCCATTTTGTTTATTCTTTCTTTCTTTTTCATTGTATATAAAGTATAACTTCTACCTATCTATTTAATTTGACGCAGATTTACACGGATTTAGGGAACTCCCTGTAAATAATTTACCAATTTTCATAATTATCATAGACACAGATTTCACAGATTTACACAGATGCTACTGACTTGATTATTAAGTTTTTACGGGTCGAATAGAAATTAAAAAAGCAATACGCTACTTTAAATCTGTGTTAATCTGCGTTAATCTGTGTCAATATTTTATTTTCTTGCTCAATTTTTTTATTATCTCTTCTGAGAAGCTTTCATCACATGATCCCTTTGCGCCCTGTTCGCTAAAGATCACCCTGATAGTTTGTCCTTTTGATATTCCTATTTCATTTGATGGTACTCGTATCACAATAAAATTTTCTGATACGCCAATATAATCGGGATCCGTATAAAATTCCTTTTCAAACATGTTAAAAAAGTCAAAGCGGTTTTCTTCTGCATCGTAAGTCTCTAGCCAATACATTACAGAATAGTCACCGGATAAGGACGTTTTTGTCAATACCGTTAACTTCTTATCAAAACCCGCAAGATTAGTAAAGAATTCCTCGCCACCGGTGCTTTTGTTGTTATCAATATCAATATAAATTGTCCCAATCCCACCACCTGGTGCTTTATTCACCCTATTTCTTTTGAAATAGTCATCTAAGGGGTCAGCCAACTCTATTGAAATATATAAATCATCTGGACTACCCATCATTTTGATCGCTTTAACATCATAATGGTATGACTTTATAACCTTCTGCACTCCATTCTCTGTTAATGTTACGTTCTCGAAGATGTCTATATCTTCAACATCTTCAGGAATGAAAATAGGAATATTTCGCCATTCTTCTGCTTTACCGTCTATCAGTGCTGTTTCTTTTTCAGTTTGCTCAATGCATCCGCACAAAAAGACAAAACATAGCACAATGATAAATAACAAGCTTAAAATTGTTATATTCTCTTTTGTCATGATAATCACCCCCGTCTAAAAATTTATGTCTATTACAGTCTCCTCCTTCTCTTTTAATATTTTAAATCATTTAACAAATCAAATATCCAGATTCATCACTTCCTTTGCATGTGCATGTATAAAATTCCTTCTCGGCTCCACCTCCTCGCCCATCAGCACGGTGAATAACCAATCTACTTCGGCCGCATCCTCTAACGTCACTAGCTTTATGCCCCTTGTAGCCGGATTCATGGTAGTCTCCCATAACTGCTCCGGATTCATCTCTCCCAAACCTTTATAATGCTGTATCTTCACGCCCGCATCTCCTTCTTTCACATTTAAATCATCCAGAATATTCACGTATTCGTCATCCGAGAACGCATACCTTATCTCCTTACCCTTCTTCACCATATATAACGGCGGTAACGCCACGTATATGTGGTTCGCGGTTACTAACTCTTGCATGTAGCGATAGAAGAAAGTAAGCAGCAGAGTCCTTATATGCGCTCCATCAACGTCCGCATCGCTCATTATGATTATCTTATTATAGCGCGCTTTTTGCATATCAAAATCATCGCCTATGCCCGCACCCAGTGCAGTAATAAGCGTACGGATCTCATTGCTCTTTAATATCTTATCCAGCCTCGCCTTCTCCACGTTCAGGATCTTACCTCGTATAGGGAGAATAGCCTGAAAGTTTTTGTCACGTGCCTGTTTCGCCGATCCACCGGCAGAATCGCCCTCTACAATATATATCTCTTTCTTCGCGGGATCTCGCTCAGAGCAATCTGCGAGCTTCCCAGGTAGCGAATCAGCAAAAGAGTCCTTCTTCCGCACTATTTCGCGAGCATGTCGTGCCGCTTCTCGTGCCCTTGACGCCTCTAACGCTTTCCGTATTATCGCATCAGCATCTTTAGGATTCTCATTCAGGAAATCCCATAAATGTTCCCGCACAAATGATTCTACAATCCCTTTTACTTCGCTATTACCGAGTTTTGTCTTTGTCTGTCCCTCAAATTGCGGTTCTCGTAGCTTCAGACTTATTATCGCTGCAAGTCCTTCCCGCACATCATCGCCATCCAGATTAACTTTTTTTAGCATGTTATTCGACTTGCCATATTCGTTAAGCACCCTTGTCAAAGCCGCTTTGAATCCACTCAGATGCTTGCCCCCTTCCACAGTCTTCACATTATTCACAAACGAGAAGATGTTCTCCGCATAGCTGTCGTTATACTGCAACCCGATTGCAACTTTAACATCATCCTTCTCGCCTTCAAAGGTTATGGGACTGTGCAGCACTTTCTTATTCCTGTTTATATATTCTAAGAAAGACGTAATACCTCCCTCATATTTAAAAGCTCGCTCTTCACCGCTCCGTTCGTCTTTCAACGATAGCGAAAGCCCACGATTCAAAAAAGCCAGCTCTCGCAGTCGAGTTGCTAAGATGTGAGCGTCAAATTCATAGACACCGAAAATAGTGCTATCTGGTTTAAATGTTACCCGTGTCCCGCACTCGCCGTTATTCTCGTCCGTGTAGCTCAATTCTTTTACTTCGCATACAGCCTTCCCGTGCTCGTATCTTTGAAAATACCTCTTCCCGTCTCGCACTACTTCCACTTCCTGCCATTCGGAGAGTGCATTAACAACCGAAATCCCCACGCCGTGCAGCCCGCCAGCCACTTTGTAAACTTTATTATCAAATTTACCGCCTGCATGCAACTTCGTCATCACTACTTCCAGCGCAGAAAGGTTATATTCACTGTGCATGTCCACCGGAATCCCACGCCCATTGTCTGTTACCGTCACTGAGTTATCCGGATGGATTATCACCACAATAGAAGTGCAGAACCCTATTAACGCTTCGTCTACGCTGTTATCTATCACTTCGTTTGCTAAATGATGAAGACCTCTGGTACCGGTGTCACCGATATACATAGCAGGTCGTTTTCGCACCGCTGTGAGGTCCTTTAGCACCTGTATGTCCTTAGCACTGTAGCTTTCTTCCATTATGCTTATAATAAGATATGCGATACATTTAAATAAAACTTTATACTCTAAGGGAAATGTATTGCGGAGGTTGCCGAGTGGACAAAGGCGTGAGGTTCAGGGCCTCATCCTGCAGGGGTTCGGGAGTTCGAATCTCCCCCTCCGCATAATTCACGAGACCCGAAGCCTGCCATACCTATTTGCCGTTTCCACAACGAACCGCTTTTCCTCTGTCGCCATTTATATACCCTCATTCAAGCACTTTTTCGCAACAGAATATATCTCTTTCATCTCCGCTTCTGATGCTATGCCAACTGTTATTGAGACGGCATATCTATATAGTTGGTATATACTTAAACCTTTGCTAAAAGGAGATAAAATTTGGGACCATACCCCTTTAATGCTTCTACGCATATTTTTGAGGGATGATTGATCAATACGTCCATTTTTAGTGGAATTCACTCCAATAGCTTTAGTTTGTCTTTTTATCGTCCAGATTCTCTTCAAATTATGTGCTATGCATGCCCGATCAAACCTTCGCAATTCTTTAGTTTTGCCCTGCATCTTGGAGCATCGAGATCAAATACAACATTCAATTCGTAATTTTTTAAAGAAAAAAGCAAAAAAGTCATGTAAAAATGGTAATCATCACCGCCAAACAAACACATTTAATGCACTACAGACCCAAGATATATATAGAAGATATGGGCTGGGACAGCTATTGGGGATATTACAAACCCACGAAACCGAAAGAAGTAAAAGAAGGCATAAAGGCAAAGAGCAAACGAGGCGCGATTGGTGAGACCTGGTGGTCAAAACGATGGATTGCCGTGCTCGAATCATTCAATATGGGTGCAAGGCTAACCCGAGGACGCTCTTATGCACGTAAGGGCCAGGTAGTCTCAATTGACGTCCAGAAAGGCATAGTTACCGCTAAGGTTCAAGGCACGCGATCAAAACCTTACAGCGTTAGAATACAATTGAATCCAATTTCCGAACATGATTGGGAGAAAGTAACAGAAGCAATGGCATCAAAAGCGATATTTGCAGCTAATTTGCTCTCTGGCGAGATGCCATATGATATAAAGGATGCATTTAGCGAAGCGGGGCTCGCTCTGTTTCCGAGCTCAAAGAACGAGCTTGCAACTAAATGCTCGTGTCCCGATTGGGCAAATCCATGTAAACATATCGCTGCAGTTTATTACCTCCTAGCAGAGCGGTTCGATGAAGATCCGTTTCTTATTTTTAAACTCCGTGGTCGAACGAAGGAAGAGATCATAGCTGCGCTTCGCGATAAACGTGCTTCAAGTGCGGAAAGCGAAGCAAAAACCTCTGCTTCCTATACTGGTGAGAGAGTCATACCCCTTTCGCAATTGGTAAAACTAATCTTGCATCATTGTTGGCAAAGGCATACGAAGTTGCAAGTGGCGCAGCATTGCAAAAGGCAGTCGGTGAATCGGAAGAAGATGCGGAAACCAAGAACGCAACTAAATAAAAAGACATGGAACTACTAACAGTAATATTAATTCTGTTATTGACAGGAATCGGAGTGGGATTCGCTGAAGGTCTACTTGGTGTTGGTGGAAGCTTCATCATGGTTCCTGTGACATTCTTTCTATTTACAGAGATGGGTTATTCACCAGATGTAGCATTAATGCTCGCTTTTGGCTCTAATCTTCTTGTCGTCTTCCCAACGGCAATTAGCGGGGCATGGACACACACGAAAAAAGGAGCGGTATGCTGGAAAGCCGGGATTGTGTTAGGCGTATGTGGCTCAGTGGGGGCACTTATAGGCTCTACAATCTCTTCGCAACTGCTCAACGAAGCGATATTGACGCCCGTATTTGGGCTCGTAATAGGTCTTGGTGCGGTGGGTATGTTAATAAGGAAGCCACAAGAGATAGGAGAAGACCCGAAAGATAATCCTTCACTCTTGGCTGCCTGTGGTCTTCCTATCGGAATTATCTGTGGTATGATAGGTATTGGTGGTGGAATCCTTACGGTGCCTGTGCTCGCAATGGGTTTGAAATACAAAATGCATCGCGCAGTTGGAACTTCACTTTCAATGATGCTATTCACAAGCTTTGCGGGTTCCATAGGCTATATGATAAACGGGTTTTCCGTTCCCGATCTCCCGCCTTTTTCCATCGGGTATGTCAATCTGATTACATGGGCTTGTCTGGCTATCTCCAGCATTCCTGTTGCCATAATAGGTGCGAGAGTAGCACATAGGCTACCGGCAAAAGAACTACGATACATCTTCATCGCTGTGATGTTTTATGTGGCATTAAAGGTGATTGGCGTATTCGATTGGTTGGGATTGGCGATATAAACAGGGTATCAGCTAAAAGATCCACCGATTTTTGTGCTGACAATGCAAACTGCAAAATGCAAAAGTCAACGAATCAAAGCAGCCTTAACCGCATTTTCCATCACTTCTACCGGTGGATCCTCTTTTGTCCATAATTTGAAGGATGCCGCTCCTTGATATACTAACATCTTCACACCGTCTACTATCTTCTTTACGCCCGCACGCTTCGCTTCCTTCAACAACTTCGTCTCTATTGGATTATACACTATGTCGAACACTACAAGGTCAGGATGCATTAGATCTGCGGTTATCAAAGTGGCATCTTCATTTGGATGCATACCCACAGAAGTTGCATTTATCAAAATATCAGAATCCCTGATCTGATTTTTAAGCTCTGCACCCAGGCTAATAGAATTCGCATTACGGAGATTAGAAGCCAATTGCGCGGATCTACCTTCTGTTCTGTTCGCCAATGTCACCATCGCACCACTTGCATCGAGATAAAATGAGATAGCCCTTGCTGCTCCACCTGCACCAAGAATTAACACGTTCTCACCTCTTATTTCACCCACTGTCTCTTCTAATACCATAAGCGCGCCTATCCCATCAGTGTTGTAGCCAGTAGGAGTACTGCTAAAGTCAATGGTATTGATAGCGCCTATTTTCTTCGCTACTTCTTCTATTGCCACAAATGAAAGCGCTTTTTCCTTCAGCGGTATAGTAACGTTAAGACCAGAGATGCCGAGACTTTTCGCGCCTCTTATTGCATCGCCAAGTTCTTCTAGAGGAACACGGAATGCGAGATAGACTGCATCCAGTCCGAGTTTCTTAAATGCGGCATTATGCATAACCGGAGAGAGGCTGTGTGCGACCGGGTCGCCGATAATACCGTATATCTTTTTCATTCTATATATATAATGTATGACTTCTACCTATAAATTTAATTTAGGATGCCGATTTACAGCGATTTGATTTCTTCTGCGTTAAGCAACGTTAATCTATGTCAACATTTAATTTTAGGGAACTCACGAATAATAATTTACCCGAAATGTATCATTTTTTCAAGAATTTTTAAGACACGGATTAACGCAGATTAACACAGATTTAAAGCAGTGTATTGATCTTTTATTATATAAAAAGTATAATTCTTCTGCCACATGGTACACCGAGAGCACCAAGTTATTTCCCCTCTGTGTCCTCGGTGGTCTCGGTGGCTAATTAATCATTTTTGAATTCTTCTTGATTTTGATTCTATGAACCCGTAAAAACTTAATATTCTTTTAGGACTTTAGAGTAGCATCTGTGTAAATCTATGAAATCTGTGTCTCGGATAATTATCAAAATTGGTAAATTATTTACAGGGAGTTCCCTTATTCTTTTTCTAGTGAAAATCCGTGTAATCTGGTGGTTATAAAAAGGAGCTAAACAAATACGGACTATGATTTATACAAATATCTATTTCATCGTACCACGCCGCGCAATGGAAATTAAGAGCCAAATGCCTATACCCAGCGCTATAAAAAAGAATACTACATCAACCTCTACCCCCCCCACGGCATAAGGTATCGGAGCAATAGAAATAAGAGCTGAAGCGACCAGGAAAGCAGCCATAATAAGTGCAAATGATAGCCGATCGGTAATCCTTTCGAGATTATCAATCAAAGGTTCAAGACCAAAGATCTCAAACTTAACCTTTCCCTCACCTCGTTTCACCAATGTCAGTAGATCATTCAACGTGTATGGGAGCTCAAGCATTAGCTTGCTCGATTCCATAGCCGAGCTAGATATTTCTTTGATTGCCCTTTCCGGATCCAAACGCTCCATAGCCAACTGCTCTGCGTACGGTTTGGCTTGTGCCATCAGATTAAGGTCCGGGTCCAGTTCCGCACACACGCCTTGTATGGACGACAATGCTTTTCCGAGTAAGTAGAAGTCACGTGGTCCTTTCAAGTCATACGCAGTAATCAGATCCGAAATCTCACCAAGAAAAGCACCTAAGTCAAAATCTTCTAAGGTAGTACCAAAGGCATACATTTTGATCAGTTCGGCAATATCCGATTCTAGCTCTTCTTCATTCATGCTCTGGCCACCTCGGCCTAAGGATATAATAGTCCGCGTAAGTTTTCGTTCATCTTGCGTTACAACCCCAATAAGAATACCGGCTAACTGTTCTCGAAGCCGTGCCGACAGCGTACCCATCATACCAAAATCAAGGAAACAAATGATACTGTCTTCCAGGACTCTGATGTTTCCCGGGTGTGGGTCCGCGTGAAAGTACCCATGTTCAAAAATTTGTTTGAGCACGAGCTCTAAAGCCCGAGATGCCACTAGCTTTGGGTCTATTCTAAACTGCTCTTGCACTTCCGGTATTATACTATCCGTGATTTTGACCCCGCCAATGAGTTCCATCGTCAAGATTTTCTCGGTGGTGTACTTCTTATAGACTTTAAGTACATGTATAGTCGGGTCATCTTGGTAATCGGAATCGAAATGCGCGACATTCCCCGCTTCTATTTTGAAGTTCAGTTCCTTCCTGATTGCACGTGCAAATTCCGATACTAACGTTTCTGGGTCTATACCCATCTCTGCCTTCTGCTTCTTCTTAAGTCGCTTGGCATAGTCCTGCATTATCACCAGGTCTATCTCTATTAGATCGGCAATACCTGGACGCTGAACCTTGATTGCAACTTCTTCGCCTTCGGGCAGTACGGCCTTATAGACCTGAGCCATAGAGGCTGCGGCGAATGGCGAATCCGGAAATTCTTTGAAGATACTGTCAATGGAACCGCCCAATTCCGTTTGTATTAGCCGCTTTGCATCTTCCGTAGGGAATGTAGGCACCTCATCTTGCAGTTTCTCTAGCTCCTCGATAAGTTCCTGTGGTACCAGATCTGGCCGGGTGCTCAACATCTGCCCGAATTTGACAAATGTGGGTCCAAGCTCCTCAATCGCCCTCCGGATTCGTTCACCCTCAGAAAGCTTCGATATTTCCGCCACCTCTTTACCGAATTTGAAGCGGTCACCGAAAAGCGACTGCAAATCAACCTTCGCTATTAGATCACTACCCCAACCATACTTGGATAAGATATTTGCAATCTCGATATAACGCTGCAAATGCTTAAATTTGCGTGTTAATGGTCTAACTTTCTTTTTGCCTATTGTAA
>JAYEJE010000190.1:0-8421 GCA_034660415.1 Methanobacteriota archaeon
CGGCATATCGGCAGCCACGATAATCTTGCCCTCTTTCTCTTTTATATCCACATAGGGTGCTGCGGTCTCTGCGAGTTCTTCTCCAGTAGTTCCAGGCAGTGCTTGCCGACCAAAATAGTCGGGTCCGGTCTCACCAAACGCTCGGTCTACCAATTCTTCCATTCTTCTTAGCTCTTCAAATGGGTCCCATATATATCTTCTTCGCCAAACCATTTCTCATCTCGCCTCCTTTTTATTTACTATGCACGTTGCATTACGTATATAGTTGTAATAATTATAAAACTTTTCTGCTCTAATTTCGGGACATGTAACCGCACAATTATTCGCCGATCCACGCTAAATAGACCGCATATCCCGCAACAATCGGGAGTGCGATGGCTTATCTCTTCAACAACTCTTCAACTCTTGCCTTAGCGTCGTCATCCACACTCTCCTATTCTATACTTTCACCGTCCATCTCTAAAATCTGCGAGGCCACAGGCTCTATGCCCGTGATCGTATTGATATACATAATCGTAAGGATCAAAAGCGATGTGGTAAAGATGGTCTGCGCGCTTCCCATACCAAACCAGATCATGCACACAACCACCAGAACAACGGGCTGCACACTCATCAACAACCAGCGCATAGGCTTGAGCACACGCCTTATGTTCTATTTTAGCCCGGCAATTAATCCAAGGACAAAACAGGCCAGACACCCGAACAAGAATCTAATTTAATTTCGGGCACTTGTTAAGCAATCTTTACAAATGCCTTTAAGGTAAACCTGGCAGTCTATAACTTTATGACCCTCTTCTGTTACCATCCCATGCTCAAAGATTGTAGATTCCAGTGCTATGTCGTACACGCCCCCACACTCAATACACTTGAAGTGCGCGTGTGGTTTTGTATCGGCATCGTATCGCACTTCTTTCTCTTCTATTGTCAGCTCTTGGACAATGCCCTTGCTCACAAAAAGTTTTAGAGTATTATAAACGGTCGTTTTTGATAGTGTTGGTATCTCTTTTGAAAGTTCATTATGTATCCGCTCAACGGTTGGATGAGTCCTGTGGCACATCAGATATTCCAGAATCTTCAACCGATGGTATGACGGATGAATACCTTCTTTTTCCAGGTGTGCCCTAAGTTCATCCAGTGACAGCCCAATATCCTCACGCATTTATGTGTTTCCTCATAAAACTAACTAAATCTGTTGTATAAATATTCCCGAATTAAATTCAGTCTTGAAAGGATGATAGATGAACTTTCTGATCGCAGAATACCTAAAATGTCACCTATGGGAAATAGAAAGACAGAGAGGGGAAAAATGGTGCTGTTAAATTTTTCCTTGAGTTATATAATTCCGAACGTCAAGTTTAAGTTTGATAGAAAGGTTTTTTTATACCGAACACAAATATTTAACAGGTGTTCCATATGATTTCAGAAGAAGAGATAAAAGCGGTTTTAGATGAATACAATCTGAATGAGGTGACCATAGGCGTTCTGGGGTCACATTCCGCATTGGATATATGCAGAGGCGCGAAGGACCTTGGCTTCAGAACGCTGGTAGTGTGCCAGAAGGGCCGGGAGCAAACCTATGCCAGGTATTATCGTACGGAAGACTCGCTTGGTATAGTGGACCGGACAATAATACTGGATAACTTCACTGATATAGCTCAGGAACGAGTGCAGAAGGAGCTGCGAGAACAGAATGTTATCTTCATACCGCACCGCTCCTTTGAGGTGTACGTAGGGTTTGACCAGATAGAGAATGAATTCCTGCTGCCGCTCTTTGGCACCAGGGGCATACTCCGGGCAGAGGAGCGCGATGCCGATAGGAACCAGTATTATCTGATGGAGAAAGGTGGAATCCCATATCCCAGGACATATAATAGCCCCGAGGAGATAGACCGTTTGGTTCTGGTAAAAGCACCGGAAGCACAGCGGACGTATGAACGTGCGTTCTTCTTCGCTTCTTCCACCGATGAATTCTATAAGAGTTCCGAGCAGATGATTCACGCGGGCAAGATAACGGAGGCGGGACTGAAGAAAGCGGTAATCGAAGAGTTCGTTATGGGCACGCAGTCCAACTTCAACTACTTCTATTCGATATTAGACCAGAGACTGGAACTGTTGGGAACTGACACTCGGAGACAGACCAATCTGGACGGCATTCTCCGTCTTCCCGCATCACAGCAATTAGAAGCATTGAAGTACATAGATGTCAAAGCAATCGAAGCCGGGCACATATCATGCACGGTGAAGGAATCGCTATTAGAGCAGATATTCGACTTGGGCGAGAAATTTGTGCGTGTGGCAAGGCAGGAGTATCCACCAGGGATTATAGGGCCTTTTGCGTTACAATCCGCGTTCATTCCCGGTCCACCGTCAGAAAAGGCGATTGTATTTGACATCTCCATGCGCGTGCAGGGCTCGCCCGGAACAATGTTCACGCCATATTCGGGCTACTACTATGGTGAGTCACTTTCGATCGGCAAGAGGGTGGCAATGGAGCTCAAAAAAGCCATACAACAGAACAGATTGGAAGAGACGGTTACGTGAAATGATACACCAAAGCGAAATCCATAGCATTCTGGACGATTATGACCCAAAAAGGATCACCATAGCCACGATCGGGAGCCATACCGCACTCCAGATACTTAAGGGCGCTAGGGATGAAGGCTTCAAGAATATGGTGATCTGCAAAGAAGGCACAGAAGATCTTTATCGGCAGTTCGGGCTGGCGGATGAAGTACTAACCATCAAAAAATACACGCAGGTCCTTGAACGGGAGTTTCAAGAGAGATTGATAGCACAAAACGCCATTCTTATCCCGCATGGCTCATTTGTGGAGTATCTCTCGCCTATCAGGATCGAGAACGAACTCGCTGTACCCATGTTCGGGAATAGAAAGGTTCTGGACTGGGAATCCGATCGCGGTAAGGAACGAGAATGGATGGATCGTGCCGAGCTGAAACTGCCACGAGAATTCAAAGACCCAAAGGATATAGATCGATTAGTAATAGTGAAATTCCCGGGTGCTAAAGGCGGGAAGGGCTATGTCCTTGCAAGTAATCCCAATGAGTTTGAACAGAAGCACAAGGAACTAGAACTGAGCGATAAAGAGAATTTTACACTACAGGAGTATGTGATAGGGACCCGATTCTATCCGCACTATTTCTATTCTCCGTTAAAGGATAGGGTGGAACTCCTCAGTATGGACATCCGTTATGAATCCAACATAGATGGCATCGCCCGGCTATCGTATATACTCCAGGATAGTCATCCGGAACCTTCATTTGTGGTTACTGGCAATCTACCGGTAGTAATTAGAGAGTCGCTCTTACCGCGAGTACTGGAAATGGGTCAGAAAGTAATCGAAACATCTCGGGAACTGTTCAGTCCGGGCGTAATCGGTCCTTTCTGCATAGAGACAGTATGCACGGAAGATCTGGAGTTTATCGCATTCGAGATTTCCGCCAGAATTGTCGCGGGCACAAACCTCTACATTAATGGCTCGCCATACTCGCAACTGCTATACCAAGAGCCAATGAGCACCGGTCGGCGAATATCGAGGGAGATAAAAGAGGCGCTTAAGGAACAATCTCTAAGTGAAGTTATATATTGAGTATAAGATTTGTGATACTAAATTAAGTAAAACAAAACGGCAAAATCAAATAAGCAAAGAAGGGTGAGCATAGTTTATGTGTAATTGCAAAATGCAGAGTGCAAATTGAAATTTAGAATGCGAAATATAAAAAGGAAATGGTAATGAGCTCTTTTGACTTTTAAACACTCATTAACGCTATCTGTTGAACTTTGACTTTTGCACTTTGCATTCTAATTTAAATTTTTCATTATCTGCTCAAAAAGCCACAGGTTTTTGAGCAGATACGTTTATGTCGTTACATCTACAGAATGTGCACGTATTAACCGAAAAGGTAATAACTGTAACATAAAAAGTTACATATTTTTAAAAAAACGAAAGCTTTAAATACCGTAACACAAGATGGTGCCTAGAGAGTAAAAGATATTAAAGAGAAAAAATATTAGAGAGAAAAAAGGTGACCGGTAAGAGGGAGAATGGAGGTATTCGGATACCGCGACATAGAGGTGGAAGCGCAGTGAACCAAAACCAAAATGAGCATGAGTAGCGAGACTGGGACAAAAGTAAGATTAGGAAGAAAAAAAGTAGGAGAAAGTTATAATAAATATATCAGAAAGAAGATAAGATATATTATCCTCTTTTTCGTCATAGTTTTAATTATCGCAGGCATAGCGGTTGCACTTGGCTGCTTCCCACTCAGCGTCTCTGAAGTCTATTCAATTATTTTCCATGGTCTATCAACCGCGACGTTAGGGGATGATAGTGTTTGGATCCTGAGGATGCCTCGTATAACTTTAGCCATCCTTGTCGGATTTGGGCTTGCTGCTGCGGGCACGATGATGCAAGGGACTTTAAAAAATCCGCTTGCTAGCCCTTTTACATTGGGTATCGCAGCAGGAGCAGCATTCGGCGCTTCTTTAGCTCTGTTTTTGGCTCAAGGGGCTGTTGTCAGCGAGTATCTCCTCGTCGGATGTTCATTTTTCTTCGCGTTAATTCCTACAGCTATTATCATGTTATTGACACATTTTAGACGTGCTACCCCGGAGACGATGGTTCTCGCCGGTATTGGAATGTTATATCTATTCGGCGCGTTCCAGGGATTGGTACAATTCATCTCTTCGCCCACAACAGTACAAGCGGCAGTGATATTTGGTGTTGGCACTCTTGCACGAGCGTCATGGGCGCAGGTAATACCGGCAGCAATCGTGCTTCTATGTTTTGTTCCCCTGCTTATGTGGAAAGCCTGGGACGTCAATATACTGGGTGCAGGAGACGAGGCTGCGGAAAGCATGGGTGTAAATACCTCGCGGACGAGAGTTCTTGTAATGCTGTTTACTACAATCCTAACTGCCGGGCTCGTTTGCTTCACTGGAACCATAGGGTTCATAGGATTGATCACGCCACATATATGCAGAATGTTTATGGGCGGCGATAACCGGTTTTTAATTCCCGTTGCCGGCTTTTTCGGTGCTGCTCTTATGCTCGGTGCCGATACCGCAGCAAGAACGGTTATTGCACCCGAGAGTATTCCGGTAGGAATAGTAGTAAGTTTGATAGCAGGTCCTTTGTTCATGATCATGCTATTAAGCAAAAAGGGAGGATATTTGTAAGATGAGGCTGAAAGTAAAGGATATGGAGTTTGGCTATGCCAGTGTGACCATACTTAAGGACGTAACAATGGAGCTAGCAGAATCGGAAGTGTTAGGCATTGTGGGACCAAATGGAGCAGGAAAATCCACGTTGATTAGGTGCATAGATAGGATTATATCGCCACAAAAGGGTAGCATACTGGTAGATGGTACAGATATAAAAACGATGAGCAGTACGAATCGCGCAAAAAAAATAGGCTATGTGCCACAGGGCGTAGCACAAGCCTTCCCTACCACTGTCTTTGACACTGTTCTCATGGGCAGACGGCCGCATTTTGGCTGGTGGAGTCGTAAAGAAGATAATGAAAAGGTCTTAGATATGCTGGAAATGCTGAATCTCGAACAGTTCGCCATGCGTGGCATTAACGAGCTCAGCGGTGGTCAACAACAGAAAGTATTTATAGCGCGGGCACTCACGCAAGAAGCGGATATTCTCTTACTGGATGAACCTGTTTCCGCTCTTGACATCCGACACCAGCTTGAAGTGCTGAATGTAATAAGAAGCGTCGTGAAAGAAAGTGGGATCTCAGTAATGATCTCTATCCACGACCTCAATCTTGCTTCACGATTCACCGACCGGCTATTATTGATGTACAACGGTACGGTTTTTTCCACCGGACCATCCTCTTCTGTCCTCACGCATGACAATATAAAGCAGGTCTATGGCGTGGAAGCGAACGTGAGTACGCATGGCGGAAGGAATTATATCGCACCAGATAAACCCGTGGAAGAAAAATGAGTGCAAGTAGAGAGACAATATCCAAACAGGAAAAAGCAAAAACAGAAAGAGCGCGAATAACCGCGCACTATAATAAGGCTACGAAAAAGAAGATTTTTTTTATCTTCGTTCTCTTCATCTTAGTTATTATTGCTGCTGGCATAGCGGCAACGATTGGCGCTTATCAAATCTCTTTCACTGAGGTATATTCTATACTTTTTCACTGTCTATTCCATAATGTGGAATCATACGAGCAGTATGCCGTCTGGGACCTGAGATTACCACGCATTTTGTTGGCTATCTTCGCAGGAGCAGGGCTTGCCGTTGCGGGTACGATGATGCAGGGTATTTTAAAGAATCCGTTGGCAGAACCATATACAATGGGCATCGCGTCAGGTGCGGCATTTGGCGCGGCTCTCGCGATTATTTTAGGTACCAGTATTTTGGGTAGCGGTGTTGTAGTTGATAGATACCTTCTCATAGGGAATGCCTTCATCTTCGCTCTAATTCCTGCATTTGTTGTTCTCGCATTCGTACTCTACCGAAAACCCACACCCGGGGTATTGGTTCTTGCCGGTATCTCAATGTTATATATCTTCAGTGCGTTGACGATGCTGATAGAAGTCCCGGCAAATCCCGATGCGGTAAAAGTAGCGCAGTTCTGGGCAATTGGTTCTCTTGAACGAGCTTCATGGCAAGATATTTTTCCGATTTCTCTCGTGCTTGCGTGCTGTATTCCGCTGCTTATGTGGAAAACATGGGATGTTAATATACTGAACTCGGGGGATGAGACGGCAGAAAGCATCGGCGTAAACGTCAAGCGAACAAAAATATTTATAATGATGGTTTCTGCAATTCTAACTGCCGGTGTCGTATGCTTCGTCGGAGCAATTTCATTTGTAGGATTGGTAGCACCGCATATATGCAGAATGATCATTGGCGCAGATAACAGGTTTTTACTTCCTGCTTCCGCTATGTTCGGTGCCGTCCTTTTGCTTCTTGCCGATACCATTGCAAGAACAATCGTAGCACCTTTAGTCATCCCGATAGGGATTGTGACTGCAATAATCGGTACTCCTTTGTTCCTTTACTTGGTAGTGAAAAAGAAGGGGGAGTACTGGTAAAATGAAAGCAACAGTGATACCGACAGTGATTATCATCCTGGTGGTAATATTAACCGCGTGCCATTTTGCTGAGGTGGGCAAGTATTTGGACCTGGCTGTGTCGGGTGCGGGCGCCGAAACCTATCCCGGTTACCCGAGGAGTATCGTGGATTCCGCCGGGGACAACATCACGATATACAAGCCCTTAGAACGGATAATCGTAACAAATTCCAATTGTGCTGAAGCAATTCGTGTCGTTGGTGCTCAGAACAGAGTTGTTGGTGCTACGGATTCGCTAAAATGGTATCCTACTTTTTTCCCTGAAATGAGTAAGTTACCGGTGGTCGGCAAGTGGAGTTGTGTTGACCCGGAGTTAGTGCTGCAATTAGATGCGGATGCTGTATTTGCATACACGTCAGATCCAAGTCCTGCGTATTTAGAGGATAAACTCCCGTCAACCATAAAAGTCATTCGATTTGACTTTTTCAAGCCGGAAACGGTAAGGGAGGAGATGCTGAAGCTTGGATATATACTTGATGAAGAGGCGAATACGTCAAAATATATCACATGGTATGACAAATACGTTGACGAAATAAACGCGAAAATAGCAACGAAAACAGAGGCTGAGAAACCAATAGTCTTCCTGAACAACGATTTTGATGATTCAAGGACGGAACGGAGGACATATGCAAGAGAATCGGGTGGAATAAGCATACTCTGCGAAGAAGCAGGCGGGATAAACATAGCAGCAGATGGTATTGGTGCATATCCAATAGTAAGTATGGAGTATATTTACGAGACGGACCCGGATATTGTCGTTGGGCTTTCATACCGTGGCGGTTATGAGAGAAATGACAACTCAGGGATGGCTGATGAATATGAATACATATTAAATCTGCCTGGTTTTGATAAACTTAAAGCAGTAGAAGACAACTGCGTTTATATAATAAGTAGCGTGATAGCATACTCGCCTTCATCTCCCTGTGGTCTCACGAGGATGGCAAAGTGGTTCTATCCGGATGATTTTAAGAATATGCATCCAAAAGTAATGCTTCAGGAATACGTGGATAATTTCTGCGGTGGCATAGACTACAATGTTAGCGAGCATGGTGTGTTTTATTACCCTGATTGAGGGTTATTGATGCGTATATTTTTAAGAACGGCAAAGAAGAATAAGGATGGGATGAAGAGTGGAAAAGAGAGTTTTGTGTATATTGGCAATTTTGCTCTTGCTGTTTGGTTCTGTGGGTCTTGCTTCCGCAGACGATCTAGAATCCTTGTTTGTTAGAGGCGATCAATATACGGAATCTGCAGTGATGGTAGCCAGTTATGTACTTACTCCAGAGACGTTAATGCCCGGTGATG
>JAYEJE010000191.1:0-8384 GCA_034660415.1 Methanobacteriota archaeon
GTTTTTAGAGGCCCTTGAAGAGAAAGATGAAAGTTCTAGAATATATGAACATTTCATGCGCGAAGAGTGGATTAGTAGGGAATACCTTGACAATTCGACCTGTGAAGAAACGGTGAGGGATTATATAGCAGGTATGACTGATAGATATTTTGAACGACTGTTCAAGGAAATTATATTGCCCAAAAGAGTTACTACCTTTTGCAAAGGGTAAGTTTCAAGTGTGTAGCGCGGGTAACTCTAATACACTTATATAACAGGGAAACAATAAGAAAAAGGATACACATGATAAGGATATACATAGCAGGTCCATTATTCTCGGAAGCGGAGAGGCAGTATAACAAATATTTGACTGATTTTCTTGAGCATTTCGGCTTTGAAACATTTCTGCCACAACGAGATGGCCATAAGTTGTCCGATGTATTAGCAAATGAAACAACTAAACCCGCCGCTATGAATAAAATTTTCAATCGCGATATTAATGAGCTTAAAAAAGCGGATGTTGTAATTTTTGTTATGGATGGTAGAGTTCCGGATGAGGGGGCATGCGTTGAGATTGGATATGCCTATGCTCGGGGTAAAGAATGTATTGGTCTTAAAACGGATCCACGAACACTCATGTCAGACGTAGATAACCCATTGATTCTGGGCGCCTTGAAGTATCGAATAGCAAAAAATCTCAAGGAACTGGAAGTTTTTCTCAACAAAATTAAAGAAACCGAAGGAGGATCCACAGACACAGAAACAGATGAGCTAATTCCGGTAGCAATAAAGAACTGAGATATAGACACGGATTAACGCAGATTAACACAGATGAAAATGATCAACAATGTCACACTTAATTAAATCCGTGTAAATCCGTGTAAATCTGCGTCCTAAATTAAATAGATGGAAGTTATACGTCATATCCCTCCAGAAAGCCCAAATAAAGGCTGAAACGGTCTTAAAACTCTGCGTACTCGGCGCTCTCCGCGGTGATAAATCACTGGGTTTTTAAGCAGACTCCCGTAGCTTACCCACATACAGCCACTGGTCGAAATACCCATTGCTTTCTTTGTTCTCTTTTATCTCACCTTCGAACTCATCATTCAATAGGTCTGTTATAATGCCCGCTTCTTCTTCACTTGAGACAGTAAATAGCACTTTACCTTCGCTTCTTAATACATTTGGGACCTCTCGTAGCACCTTCTCCCAATTCAGTTGCTCAAAATGAGTCAGCTTTCCTACCATGAATCCAAACACAACATCAAATTCCTTATCAAAGAAAGATGAAAGGATAGAACAATCCAATATGATACTCTTCTTGGGCTCTAACACCTCTTCCTCCAAGCCTTTACAAATCTCACACTTGTTTATATCTACGGTGAGTGGGTAAATACCCAGCTCATGCAGTGCTATCGTCGCACCACCGTCGCCACATCCAATCTCAAGTGTTTTATTATTTCCGCTTAGCTTATTCTCGGTTATGAATTCACCCAATACATTCTTTAATACCTCTATCCTTTCACGCGGATAAAAGCTATCCTCTTTTAAATTTAAATTACAATCACAAAATAATCGGTTCACCAACCCGATGGAATAAAACTCGACCATCCCGTCATGAAATTCCGCCTTCTCTACCTCTTTTGTCTTTGCTCCTTTTACCATGCTCGCAAGAGCCTCAAATTCTTCCTTCTTGCTGCTATCTGCGATGACATCAGTAAAGATAATCAAGAACTCCAAGTCTTTGTCGCGTATAGCAAGCCCTATCAGCTCTTTCTGCTTATCTATTATCCTTATCGCTTCTACTACATCTTCCTCTTTCACCTTAGCCATGTATTCGAGCGTCCTGCCCAGCCACTTTTGATCGGCATAGCTCTTTTCTACCAGCATAAAATCGCCTATCCCCAATAGCTCGTTTAGTTCCATCGCTTAGTTAATAAACAAACAACGGTACTATTTATATTTGGGCTGGTACCGTCGAATTTTCCAGTTAAATTGCTATACCCTTGAATTTCACCGCAGAGCATACAGAGAACGCAAAGGCACCAGAAAGCATAATAATCAACTAAAATTAAATGTTTAATGACACAGATTAACACAAACCTTTTTGCAAGCAAAAAGGTTTACCAAAAAATGCGGTGAACAGATTAATGCCGTTAAAAATAGCCCAGCGAGTCCAACAAAGGAAAAAAATTAAATCCGTGTAAATCTGTGTAAATCTGCGTCCTAATTTTGCATTTTAAATTTTGCATTTTGTGCAGATACATCTTACCGCACCACACATTCGGCCACATAACTCTTTACCGCATCCCTCAAACATTCTAAATCGGAATCTGTGTAAATTAACACACCATCAAGAATTTCTTGGTCCAATACCGTTTCCGGCACGAATTTCTGCAAGACATAGCGTTTACTACCGCGTATCAGTTTTCCTATCGCCAAAATGTCGGTCTTACCGAGTTGCGATTTTACCACGGTTGTTCGAAATTCATAATCCAATCCCGCATGCATGATTAACTCGATACTATCTTTTATCTTCGCCTGGTCAACCTTAGAATTAGTAATCTCTTGGTATCTCTCCAGTGGCGCTTTCACATCCATCGCAATATAGTCCACCATATTTAATTCAATCAGTTCTCTTAATATTCCGGGATTGCTACCGTTTGTATCTAACTTAACCAGGAAGTTCAATGATTTTATCTTTTTGGTAAAATCAATCAGGTCGGGCTGCAGTGTTGGTTCCCCACCCGTTATTTCCACCGCATCCAGCTTTCCACGCCGAGTTTGCAAAAAAGCAAAGATGTCCGCCTCTGGAATAGGATGCGAGAAGAGTTTCGGGTCCACCAGCTCCGGATTGTGGCAGTACGGACACTTGAAATTGCAGCCCTGGGTGAACACAATCGCACATATCTTGCCTGGATAGTCTATTAGCGAGAAACGCTGAAAACCGCCGATTAGCATGCTATTAACATATTGGCATCAGCATTTAAATATTCTTATTTGTCATCACTAAAACTAATCAAATCCAACTGCTTATACTCAACAGCCCCATAATTGCCCTTGACACCAACAGCTTTGCTTGTTTTTGTACTTGAATCCAACGCTGCCCCCCTTTTCACCCCAAGTTCAAGTGGTTTTACCGGTTCAACAACAAATGTCTTCCGAGTTCTAAATTCTTCCCGCTTACCTTTGTTCCACTGCTTTACCGGTCGCAGATACCCCACTACTCGTGAATATACCTCAGTCTCTGCACCACATTCCGGACATGTATAATGCTCGCCCGCGATATAGCCATGAGAAGGGCAGACACTAAACGTAGGCGTGAAGGTGAAATAAGGCAAGTGGTATGACTCACAAATTTTACGTATTAACGCCTTAATGGTATCCGGGTCTTCAACCCTCTCTCCTGCGAATATATGTAATACAGTACCCCCTGTGTACCTGGTCTGTATTCCGTCTTGCAAGTCTAACGCCTCGAAGACATCATCCGTGTAATTCACCGGTAGTTGAGTAGAATTAGTATAAAACGGCTCGGCTCCTGCCTTAGACTCCTCTTCGTTAGCGCAGATTATTTCCGGATTCTTCTCCTTGTCTATCTTCGCCAGCCTATAAGAAGTCCCCTCTGCTGGTGTAGCCTCGAGATTATAATTATTCCCCGTCTCCTCCTGGAACTCCAGTAATTTTTCACGCATAAAATCTAAAACCCTTAAGCTAAACTCTCTGGCTTTATCCGATGCAATATTTTCGCCCAACAGATTCAAGCAGGCTTCATTCATACCCAGTAAGCCAATCGTAGAGAAGTGGTTCTTCCAGTATTCACCAAACCGCTCTTTTACGCCTCTCAAATAAAATTGTGTATACGGATAAAGTTTTTCTTCCGTAAACTTCTCTAACACGCCCCTCTTTATCTCCAAACTCGCCTTTGCCAGAATCATTAACCGTTCTAAAGAGGTGAGGAACTCACCTTCGTCTTCGGCCAAATATCCAAGTCTTGCCATGTTGATCGTGACCACACCAATAGAACCGGTTAAGGGATTGGAGCCGAAAAGTCCGCCTCCTCTTACTTCTAACTCTCTATTATCTATTCTTAACCGACAGCACATGCTTCTGGCATCTTCAGGGTTCATATCAGAATTGATAAAATTACTGAAATACGGCACACCGTATTTTGCTGTAAGTAGCCATAGACCTTCCAAATTACTATTCTCCCAGTTAAAGTCCTTGGAAATGTTATAGGTAGGGATAGGGAAAGTAAATACCCGGCCTTTTGCATCGCCTTCGGCCATCACTTCTAAAAAGGCCCTATTGAACAACGCCATTTCCTCCTGGAAGTCATTATACGTCTCGTGCTGCAGCTCGCCACCAATAATCACGCCCTGGTCGGCGTAGTATTTAGGAACCGTCAAATCTAAGGTGATGTTTGTGAACGGAGTTTGGAATCCTACCCTTGTAGGGACATTTATGTTAAATATAAACTCCTGCAATGCCTGCTTCACTTCTTTGTAGCTCAAGCTATCATAGCGTATGAAAGGCGCAAGAAGCGTATCAAAATTGGAGAACGCTTGCGCGCCCGCCGCCTCACCCTGAAGCGTATAAAAGAAATTTACTACCTGCCCTAAAGCGCTATGGAGATGCTTAGCTGGTTTGCTTTCTATCTTCCCCGGTGCCCCCTTAAATCCCTCTACCAAAAGGTCAAAAAGGTCCCAGCCAACACAATAAACGGAGAGAAGATTTAAGTCGTGTATATGGAAATCGCCATTTAAATGCGCTTGCCTGATTTCCGGCGGGTAAATTTTAACCAGCCAGTAGATTTTACTGATTTCCGACGAGACATAATTGTTTAACCCTTGTAGCGAGAACGACATATTGCTATTTTCGTTCACCTGCCAGTCCATCTTCTCTAAATATTGGTCAACCAAGTCAACATTCGCTCTGGAAGTAATATCTCTTATGCCCGCATGCTGCTCTCGATAAATAATGTACGCCTTAGCCGTTTTGCGATATGGAGAGGATAATAAAATCTCTTCGACTACATCTTGTAGCTCTTCCACCGTTGGTATATCACGGGGAATCGCCTGCTGTGCTAAATTCAAAACCTTGAGGGTCAATTTCTGCGCTATCTCATAATCAAATTCGCCGGTCACCGCACCTGCTTTTGCAATTGCATTTGTAATCTTCTCCGTCTCGAAGAATACTAACCTGCCATCTCTTTTTTCAATATTTGTGAACACAATATTTTCCTCCCCCTTATACTTACATAGCGACTTTATAACATTTATCTTTGCTTATGAATATATATTCGTATCCGATACAATTATCTTCTCCCCACACAATACTCTATAAATCCCCTGGATGGATATTCATGGATTGTTGTAGCAATAATAGCACCTGCTCCGTATTCCACGAAAGCCAAAATCGCTTTCCCGCCCTTTTCCTTTAAAACTATCTCGCCTCCTTCTCCTACCTCCGTAAAGTAGCCATCACACATGCATTCTTCTTTTTCCACTATCATCGCTGCTTTATGCTTCTTCACCACTAATATTCTTACCCGCCTCTCCTCCATCACATATTTGAGTTTTACCGGGAGCCAGTTATATACATCCTTGTTTGAAAGTGCACCGAATATAAAGAGAGTCCCCCCCGCCTCTACAAAATCTTTTATGTCTTCACTTTTTGCTCTGAGCCCTACCAATATCTTTGAATATGACTCATTCCCAAATCCCGCGGGTACTATTAACAATTTATAACCAGTAAGGGAAAAGAAAGGAGCAACTAAGACCATCTGTGTTACTACGTCACAATTAAACCCCATATCCATGAGATACCGCTTAAAAGCCGTGTCTTCATCCCACAGCAGTGCTATTTCCTTTTCGTTCATGGAACATTTATCTCACGCTAAATGTTCTATTACTAATTACACGTCTTGCCACCTTGGTTTGATCTGTTGTATCAAGTGCAAACAATGCGTAAAGAACGTTAGTATCAATTTAGACTCTTTTTTCTTCACTCTCTTCTATTTCCCTGAGGCACATTCTCACTTTGCTCACAATTTCGTCTAGTTTATCTTGCGGAACACTCTCACGCCGCACAATGCCACTTACAATACCCACGACTTTCCCCGGCGTTTCACACTCTTTATTTCTCGTGCTTACACCTACCTGCTCGAACTCCTCAAACGTTACCGGGCTTTGACAAAGGATGATAGCAGAAATCGGGATCTTTTTCAACTCAAGCCGCACTTTATAGATGAAATGCTCTTTTACGTTGCCATGATGTAATACGGCAAGCTTATGCCTACCAATTATATCTATCTCTTTTTGCTCCAATCCAAAAATTGAACCATGCCCACCAGTCCTTGGTGCATCACGCGGCGTCCCATTACCCGCGTTCAAGACTAGTACACCGGTAGATACACCTTTGCCCCGTAATTCCGTGGTTATCTCGCATACCGGCTTTGGCACGTGCCTTGTACCCGGAGACATCGCAACTGCAACTACATCGTTCTTCCACGCTTTCGCAAATGTACCTCTCTGGGCAATACCGCCACCTAACCCAAGCCCCTGCCCTTTCCTGCAGGCTAACATCTGCGTTTCTCTACCTACTGCCATTATTTTTGCTCGCTATTATATTTCAAGTCTTCTATCTCCGTTATCTTGCCATTCTGCATGTGCGCTATCTTATCACAGACATCGTAAGCGAAATCAGTGTCGTGAGTGACAATTAAGAGTGTCACCCCAAGGTTTTCACGTGCAGCCCTTATAGAATCGGCAACGTATTTCTTTGTTATCGGGTCCATTGTGCCTGTTGGTTCATCAAGCACTGCTATTGCAGGTTCCTTCATTATTACCTGAGCAAGAGCAATACGCTGTCTTTCTCCAACGCTCAGTTCACTATGCGTTTTTGGCAGTATTTCCTCCGTTGTTTCTTCGCTGAATCCCACCCCTTGCAGAACAAATTTCGCTTTCATCCGCCCAAGCTCTTCGGGCATCTTCAAACCGATACAGGAGGTTAGATTCGCTAATATTGTGTGTTCCGGATATAATGAGTATTCCTGATGTAGCATAACCACCCGTGCTGCCGCTTGCTCGCCCATTCCAGGCGTAGTCGCACTCCAGGCAAGCCACACACCCGTTTCCGCCACCCGTCCCACTTCTATCCACCTATCACCTACCCGTATCTGGACAGAGCCATCCGTTAGTGGATCTACTTGAGCTATAATCCGCGATAAGCTTGTCTTTCCCGATCCACTCTTGCCTACGAGACCAAATATTTCACCCTCATTTATTGTTAGTGTGACATCATCCACTGCTTTTACCATCCCTCGCCACATGGAATAATAATACTTCTTACAATGGTCTATCTTTATCTTCGGCTCGCCTATTTTAGCATATTCTTCACGTCCTATCTCGCCCACCTGACTCTCAAACTCTTCCACCACCGCCTTTGAATCGCCATATTTCACCATTTCGCCGTTTTCAAGCCATAACGTCTTTTCTGACAGTTCTTTAATAACGTAAGGCCAGTGGGAAGTAACAACCATAGTCATCCCACCCTTTACACAATCTAACAGCGCTTTATGTACGAGTTTTGCAGTCTCAAAGTCTAATGTCCCCGTGGGCTCGTCTGCTAGAAGTAAGATAGGATCTAATGCAAGTTGCCTTGCGAGCACTACCCGCTGTTTCTCACCGCCACTAAGGTTAACTGCGGGGAAGGTAATACGATGCAGCATTCTAACCGACTTCAACAGATCATAAGCTCGTTTAAACTTCTTTTCTGCTGGGTAATCCCTGCTCTCCAGTGCCTGTAGTACGTTATACATGACGGTATCATCACTGTATAACCCAAAAGTACGTTGGAGCATGATCGCAACAGCCCTTTTCACTTTCTTCCTTCCTTCTTTGTCCTTCCAGTAGTTCACTTCCTTCGATTCTAATTTTGCTCCGCACTTATTACACGCCTCACCTGCTTTACTCGGTGCATCCACCCAGTCGCATGAAGGGCACATAGCAACTCTGAAGATTATTTCGCCGCTTGTGGGTGCGTATTCTTCAGTACCTCGCAGCATGTGAAGCAACGCGGATTTCCCTGAGCCACTCCGTCCAAGTAGACCCAATGACTCCCCTTCCTTTATATCTACACTCACATTCTTCAGAACTTCTTTCCCATCGAATTCCTTACATATATCCTGTAGTTTTACTATTACCCCTTTTTCTTCCATTTCTTCCACGCCCATCATATTATATTTTATTGTGCTCCTATATACGGAAACAGAATTTCCGTGTGAAATTAACCCGACCTTAAATCTTCTATCTCTATTACTTTCCCATTCTCCATCTTCGCTACTCGATCACATACCTTCTCTGCGAAATCAAGGTCATGAGTAACAATAACGAAAGTTGTACCCA
>JAYEJE010000192.1:0-8384 GCA_034660415.1 Methanobacteriota archaeon
GTGACGTACACTGACGGTAACGATACCTGGTCCGGTATTCCACTCTGGTATCTCGTCGGAGCGGTTGATGACCTTGAGACCACGAGCCACTGGACGTTTAACGACACCCATGCAACTGCAAATTACACGGTCAAACTGATTGCGGGTGATGGATATAACAGGGACTTTGTTAATAGTGATATTGCACGCGACAGAGGTTATATCGTGGCAAACACGTTGAACGGGGAGGAACTCGAAGAAGGTAGTTTCCCGCTTAAACTTGTGGGCAGAGAAGTATTCGGTGGCAACAAGATCGGCAACATTGTCGCGATTGAGCTCGTTGAGTTTATCACTCCGCCACCTGCTCCTGGTAGCTATAACCTCAATTTGACTGGCAAGATCTCTGATGTACTCTCCCAAGCCGAATATGAGACTGCAGCCGATCCTTCATGTCATGGTGTGACCTGGACTGATCCTGATACAAGCGATGTATGGGAAGGCGTGCCGCTCTGGTTCTTCTGTGGCTTGGTGGACGATAGGATACCACACGGTCCAGACGGTTTCAACGACAATCAAGCTGCTATGGGCTACAAGATAATCGTGAAAGCAGGTGACGGCTATGCCAAAGATTTTGCAAGTACGGATGTTGCACGCAACGGCGGGTTTATCGTGGCAGACACACTGAACGGTGAGCCGCTCTCCCTGGATGGTTCACACCCGCCCTGGCCACTCCGGCTTGTGGGCAGTGAAGTATCTGGAGGAAGCCGGGTAGGTAACATTGTTGAGATCGAACTGACAGAATTTGGTGTCTCAACAGAGGCGCCTTCGGTCCACATCATCAAGTACGATACGGATGGCACCACCATTCTGAACGAGACTAATGTCTCCTACCAGTGGATGGAGGCGAACCTCCCGGTCATCGGCGATGGCACGACTGCCTACAAGTTCGAGGCTTGTGATTTCACCGAAGGCGATCACTGGGATCAGGCAGAGACCTATCCCGGGGGATATAAGATTGATAGGGTAGTGAAAGGGACCTCGGTGAAGGGCCTATGTGAACTTGTCGGAGGCATGGGTGCAGGGACTGAAATCGAGCTAGTCGCTTGTGACGGATATGAAACAGCATTGGGCTACGAAAACATTTACACTGATGAACACTCGAGTGAACAACGGGAACGTCAGGGTGAGGCTTTTCTTGCCTGGTGGGCAGATGATCAGGGCTATGTACCGGGCTATTCCAACGGAATGCGGCTATTCTTTACTGCTAGTGACGATGACCATATCTTCGGGCTGTGGGATATGCATGAGTGCATGGACGATAAATATTGGCATTACTACTGGAATGATGGTGTACAGTATCCGTCATGTGCCGGTCTTTCCGCTAAGTACGTGGATACCATTAAGATATATTCGGCACATGCGACAGACTGGAACCTCACGTTAGAAGGTGCTATCAACGACACGATTAGCAAGTCCTACTTCGGCCAGGCGCTTGCTTGTACTATGGGCGGTCATGCAGCCGGATATACGGACAGCAAGGGCAGGGCATGGGAAGGCTTGCCACTCTGGGTGCTCTGTGGATGGGTGGATGATGCGAACTCACATTCAGAAGGTGCATACAATGACACACTCGCCGCAGCAGGGTACAACATCACGATCTTCGCAAGCGATGGCTATAACGTGACCATTGACAGCCGCGATACGATCCGGAACAACAACTACATAGTTGCGAATACGCTCAACGGCACACATATACCAGAAGACGACTCAAGTTGGCCGCTCAAACTCGTAGGAGCGAACGTATCGGATAGTTTGCAGGTCAAAGGGGTAGCTACGATAAAATTGGACTTTATTCCCGCAATAAAGCTATGGCAGAAATAGTCTTAGAGGTGGTTCACCGCCTCCTTCTTTATTTCACCATGAAAAAGGGAGAAAAGAGTTATGTCGAGAAAGTTCGCAGTGCGATGATGATAGATGCAAATGGGTGTGCGTTGGTAATAGTTAGCATAGCAGTGCTGGTTTTGGCATTCCCAGTGCAGGCCGCCACAACAGAAGTGCACGTGCCAGAGTATGCCTTGAATGGGGCGACAATACCTATACCACTCACACTATGGGGGCCTTACATCACAGGCACTATGCAGGATTCAACGACAATCAACTGGAAGACGGAAAATGCAACCACAGGAACTGTAAAGTATGCAACAGAAGGGTATTACAAAGAACATGGCGACTATGACCATACAATTACAGACACAGAAAGTAAGCAACTGCACCATCTTGACATTACGAACCTGACGCCGAACACAGTGTACCATTATCAACTCATATTAGGGCATGAATACACTGGCGACCACAACTTCAAAACATACGGTGACGACTCGTTCACATTCATCGTTTACGGCGATAGCCGAGCGCAAAGCCCATTATTCACGCAGATGGAGAGGCACAAACTCGTTGCAGACCGTATAGCGAGTGAAAAGGATGTTTCGTTCGCGCTGCACACCGGCGATTTTGTCTGCTCAGGAAACGACCAGGAAGAATGGAACAGGTTCTTCGAATCCGGCAGGGCGATGCTGGCAAATACGACCATATATCCCGTGCTTGGCAATCATGATGATAACCATACGAACTACTACGAAACTTTTGGTGTTCCAAAGTGGTATTCGTTCGATTGCGGAAATGCACACTTCTCCGTGCTTGACAGTAATGACGGGGTATCGCAGCATATGACAGAGCAGACCGAATGGCTACAAAACGATATTGCCTGCGATGCAACCTGGAAATTCGTGTCGTTCCATCATCCGATATACAGCTCGGATGAACGCCATGGGGGTGGCTGGAAGAACGCTGTGTGGGAAGATATTTTCATAGATAATAGTGTGAATGCCGCCTTCAATGGTCACGTACATGCTTACGAGCGATATGAAGAAAAAGGGATTCAATATGTGGTTGTAGGTTGTGGTGGGGCGCCGTTGTATCCGCTTGCAGAGGCTAAGATACCGGGTTATCAGAACAGCTTTGAACATACGCTCGGATATGTTAAGATAACGATCGAAGGCGCT
Organism: Methanobacteriota archaeon; assembly: GCA_034660415.1. Classification (GTDB taxonomy): domain Archaea; phylum Halobacteriota; class Syntropharchaeia; order Alkanophagales; family Methanospirareceae; genus Methanophaga. Next base: position 3,042 of record JAYEJE010000192.1, read on the forward strand.
AATGCAACAATGAACGTGATACAAGTCGCGGACGTCTCAGAAGATAACAAAGAGGTTACACACATTTATCCGCAGAATACTGTATTTGAGACGGTTGTCCTCTCTTCAAGCCCCGCTACGCTAACAAAGAGATACGCGGATTGGATACCTGTGATTAGATTGGGGAGGAACGAATGCGAAAAGATTTGTTTTTAATGATAATATACCTAAGCTTTGGACTGCTGTTCTTAACGCCACTTGTGTCGGCAGAAGGCACTACCGAGGTGCATATCGCGAAGTACGCGAACGATGGCACTACATTACTGAACGAAACGACAGTTGATCACGAATGGATGATGCTAAACCTCGAGGTCTATGGTGACGGTGTGACACACTACTACCACCAGGGGCCTATCTTTGAAGACTACTGGAATGAAGTACACCCAAATGAGACCTATGACAACAGGAATCCAAACGAGGATATGAATGTACAGGGAAAAGATCTGGGTGCCGTAAAAGGGACAAACGTTAAGGATCTGTGTGATCTGGTCGGAGGCATGTCTGAAGGAGATACGGTGGAGGTCAAGGCGAACGATGGATTCTACTTGAAGTTCCCGTACTCGAACGTTTACGAACCCGATCCGCGACAGGGTCCGATGGTTGTGACATGGTATACGCATGATGCCACTGAAAGCGGCGAGATCTGTGGGTACGTGCCGGACGGTTATTCTAACGGCATGCGCCTGGTCTTCTTCGCCGATAGTGCCACGAATCCGTGGGATAAACACGTATTTGGCATCGGAGATATGTGCGCATGTCTGCCTGAGGATTGCTGGCACTACTATCAATATCCGGATTACCCGACTACGACCGGGTATACGATGAAGTACGTAAATGAAATACTCATATATGGCAGTACAGAACCTCCAGAATTAAGTGCAATCTCCGTTTCGCCTGCGGACATAACACTGGATGTGGGAGAGACACAACAGTTCAATGCAACAGCATACGACACGGATGGCAATGAACTGCCAATTATCCAATTTACGTGGACGAGCAGCGCGGAATACGTTGGGACAATAGACGACAACGGTTTATTTGACGCAAAAACAGCAGGTACGACCACAATAAGAGCAGAAAACGGAACCGTAAGTGGTATGGTGAATGTAACGGTACATGAAGATGATAGAAGAGATAGGACGTATAGCAGTGATAGTTACGGTGACTCGCAGTTTAATCCCGTTCTAACAGCGATTTACGTCTCGCCACAGTCGGTAACTGTAAATGCCCGTGACGCTACGCAACAGTTCAATGCAACCGCATACGATCAAAACAATCAGGAAATGGACGATATTGTTTTCAACTGGACAAATAGCAATACAACAGTTGGAACGATCAATACCACCGGGTTTTTCATCGCTATTGCTTCGGGAACGACAACGCTAAAAGCTGCAAACGGAACTGTGAATGGCACGTCAAATGTAACGACATCCATATCAACACCCACGGAAACGCCACAAGTAAACGTAACGCCTTCGCCATCTCCTACACTACGCCCAACTCCTACGCCCGTGCCATCTGCGCCACCAACAGCCACGGAAACGCCCGCGCTAACCGCTACGCCAACACCATCAGCACCGGGATTTGAAGCTTTATTCGTATTCGCGGGATTTGTTGCGAGTGCTTACGTGCTTAAACGGAGGAAAACGCTAAAATGAACCAAAAGATAGTGTACGGGATTTCGCTGTTTCTGCTTTTGGTATTCGCAGCGTGCCTTGTTCAAGCAGCACCCACGACGGAAGTGCACGTGATATTATATACCGGGGCTGGAACGGCCGTAGACGAGGCAACGGTAACATATCTGTGGCTGGCGCAGAATTTACCGGTCTATGGCGACGGAGTAACACATTACTACCATCAGGGGCCGGTATTTGAAGGCGATAAATGGGACAAGAACGAGACGACGAACTTCAAGGATAGAGGTGCCGTAAAAGGTACGAACATAAAGGATTTATGCGATTTGGTAGGTGGTATGTCTCCGGACGATGAAGTGATGGTTCGTGCACCGGACGGTTACCATGTAGAGTTCGGCTATACAAACGTTTATGAACCGCAACCCCGACAGGGGCCGATAGTTCTATGCTGGTATAACGGGGAGGACACAGAAGTCGGTGAGCGTCAGGGAAAGGGGTATCCACCCGACTATTATACGGGAATGCGCCTAGTATTCTTTGCGGATAATTCATCAAATCCCGAGGGTAAACACATCTTCGGCAATTGGGACATGCGCGAATGCTTACCTGAAAATAGTCAGCACTTCTTCGGAGACCTGTATCCTTCAACCGGGGGTTTATCTGTGAAATGGGTAGACGAGATAAGGATTTACCGCGGGGGATACATAGGCGAAGAGGGGGGTCCCGCGAAATCTATGTCCACTCCTACATCAAGTCCAGTACCCGGATTTGAAGTCGTAGTTGCAATTGCAGGGTTGATGTTGGCTTTTTATGCTTTAAGGAGGAGGGCGAGATGAAAGAAAGCCGCAAAATCATCGGATTTGTATTTGTTATTACAGTGATATGCATCGGAGCTATCGCTGCCGTTATGTATATGTATCCTATTGGAAAGCCCGAAGAGAAGATCAACTGGAACCTGACGTTGATTGGCACGGCGGAAAAAGTAGTGGCCTTTGATGAACTAAAAGCAATGCCTTCTTACGCGGGTTATGGCGGATTCTTTAGCACTGTTGGCATGATAAATGGCCCATTCAAATGTAAAGGTGTCCCTGTGGAAGACTTATGTGCCCTTGTTGGTGGTATTAACGATTCAAACACCCTTTGGGTATCTGCACCAGACGGGTATATGATGGTATTTACATATGATCAGGTCAAAGGCGATTTTATCACTTACGAGCCGGCAACTCTTAAGGAGATGCCACATAGCCCTTTAAAGATGATATTGACGTATGAGCAAGACGGTGCATCTCTTTCCGAGGACGATGGCAGACCGCTCAGGCTCGCTATTGTGTCGGAGGATAAACTGTTGACTGAAGGTCATTACTGGATTAAGTGGGTGGATAAAATAGCGATTCGTGCTATCAAGAATCAAAATAAGACGTAAAATCACGACTGATGAAAACTATACACATTGCAATTCTGGTATTGTTAATTGTTGCAGTAGTTATAAGCACTGCGATTTACCAGCAACAGGAACAGGAACAGGAAGAAACGAAACTGAAAGTGATCTATGCAGGAAGCCTGATTGTGCCTTTTGAAGAGATAGAAAAGCAATTTGAAAACATGCATCCTGGTGTGGACGTGCAGATAGAGGGGCATGGTAGTATCCAGGCGATCCGGCAGGTAACAGACATACATAAGGAAGTGGATGTGCTTGCGGTTGCCGATTACTCATTGATTCCTGACATGATGTATGCTACTCCGAGCGGTGAAGACTACACGGACTGGTACGTTAAGTTCGCAACGAATCAGATGGTCATCGCGTATAATAACAAGAGCAAATACGCAGATGAGATAACGGAATCGAACTGGTATGAAATTCTCGGGCGACCGGAAGTGAAGTTTGGGTTCTCGAACCCTACGCTGGACTCGTGCGGATACCGAACCTTGATGGTGACCCAACTCGCGGAATCGTACTACGATAACCCCACGATTTTTGATGATTTAATCGCGTGTAATTTCGAGCCTACTATCTCGGTAACTAAAGAAGGCGATACATACATCGTGTTTGTGCCTGAGATATTTGAGCCACACGCGGGAAAAGTGATTATACGAGGAGGAAGCGTGCAACTATTAGCACTGCTGGAGTACGGTGGGCTTGATTATACCTTTCAATACAAGAGCGTGGCACAACAACACGGCTTGCGGTTTGTGGAATTGCCGGACCAGATAGATTTGAGTTCTACGGGATATGAAGACGACTACAAGAAAGTAAATGTTCGGTTGGGATTTCAACGTTTTTCGGCTGTTGATACAGAGCGAGTCGGCAGAACGATTTACTATGGGGTGACAATACCTCGGAACGCGCCACAGCCCGAACTTGCGGTTGCGTTTGTTAAGTTTGTGATAGGCAAGAAGGGGCAGAGAGTACTCGCTGACTTGGAGCAACCGACAATCCAGCCGGTAACAGATAAATTTGATGCGATACCTGATGAACTTAGATCGGTGGTTATAAAAGAAACAAAGAAGTAAATTAAGTAGGAAATAGGATAGGAGCAATGAAAATACTTTTTGGAAGGCCAGGAATAGCGAAACTAAAGCGCGAGAAGATATTTATCATTTTTCTTCTTTTGGGCCTTTTCCTCATCGCTTTTATCGCTATTACGCTTGGGAACATGTTTTACAAGCAGGCCGAAGACATTTCCGGGTTAATTAATGCCGCAACAGATCCCGTAGTTCTAATGGCAATATGGATAAGCATATCTGCTGCAATTTGTTCAACACTGATCGCATTCTTTTTCGGCGTGCCCTTAGCCTATTTCTTAGCAAGGAAGGATTTCGTTGGTAAGAGCATTATAGAAAGTATTGTGGATGTTCCCCTTGTGGTACCGCACATTGTTGCCGGGATTGCATTATACGGTGTGTTCATGCGATATGGAGTATTAGATGCACCGTTTGAGAAGTTAGGTATTGCATTTATAGATGCCTTTCCGGGAATAGTGGTTGCAATGCTCTTTGTGAGTGTTCCGTTTTTAGTGGATGCGGCACGCGAGGGGTTTAAAGAGGTAGATCCGAGATTAGAGAATGTTGCACGCTCATTAGGCGCATCTCAATGGCGAACGTTCATTAAAATAACCTTCCCGCTTGCTGCTTCTTCTATATTCAGTGGCGCGACCCTATGCTGGGCACGGGGGATAAGCGAGTTCGCAGCGGTAATGATCATTGCCCCATTCCCTCGCTCTGCGTCTATACTGATTGGCGATCGGTTCACCTCCTACGGATTAGCTGGCTTACCGGGTATAGCAGGCGCAAGACCGATTTCGGTTCTGCTGATCTCGATTTGTCTGGTTATATTTGTATTGTTAAGGATGGTGGGGAAAAGAAAGAAAGTTTAGGATTTAGGATTTCCCACTCTTTATTGAGCACATTGAAGAGAAGGGCGTAGACATTAATCCCGGTCGGCACTTCTATATTTTTGTATATAAAGTATGACCTACGTTTGTTTTTGTTTTTCTTTTGGTAAAGTTTTCTTTCTAAGAAAAGGTTTTTATGCTACACTCCTGAGGAATTTGAAGAGAAGCGAAAAGAGATACGTATTGTTCGTCAAGCAATAAAAGAGGGAGTTATAATTTGATGAGTGAAACGTTTCAAGCTCCCACCTACATTAAGCTTGGAATGATTTGCGAGTTCT
>JAYEJE010000193.1:0-8381 GCA_034660415.1 Methanobacteriota archaeon
CGGAAGTTGTGAGTTGTGCATGAACGCTATACGGTAACATAGTTATGAGGTATTTTGTTAATTTTTATGATGAAATGGTAGTTGGGGGTTGCATCACTCCAGTGGAAACTACATCGGTTTTTGGAGAGTATAGCTCAGTAATGTTTCAAGCTTTGGCTCTAGCCCTACCGCATCTAAAAAATGGGATTCCGATTCCGCTATCTCATCGAATCCCAAGAGCCAATCGTTGATCACTTCTTCTAATCTCTCTTTAACTTCGTTTGGGAGTGCCATTGTTCTGGTTTGGTTATATCTTCATTTGTATTGCTGAGACATATTTGTGCATGAAGGCACATAAAATCAATAAATCAATAATGAAAAACCAAAAAGCTTTTTATACTCTGAAACGTAGATCATATAGTATGATAAAAAGTTGGCTAACGGCGGCAAGTGTAGTTTTGATCTTTATCTTCTTCGTGGTAGTGGGCAGTGTTGCTTCTTCTCCACTCAATGAAGCCCCAGAGCCTTCCCCAATTATATCAATGTCCGTACAAAACAGCTCGGATATTAATTCTTCTGCAGAACTTCTTCGCTTTGTAGAGCGCATGTTGACATCTCCCAGCTATCTCCAAAGTAAACCTGTTGTCATCCTACCGGGTGAGCTGCCAAGTAACCTATCGGTGGAGGTCCCCATTCCAAGTGATACAGAGGTTATAGGTAGCTTAATACGGTCTGAGTACACATATAAGCGAGTTAAAATCATCCTTGACGTACCGATGGAGCCGAATGAGGTTATCGAATTTTACCGCGATAGTCTGAAGAATGCCGGATGGAATGAGACAGAAGGCTTTTATCACCATGAGGAAAGCGGATTTGTATCTACTACGCCTGAAGCTGTTATCTTCTGTCGGTATGAAGGTAAAGGGCCTTCTCTGCAGATAACCGCAGATAGGTTAGCAACAAAAGAGGTAAATGTATCAGATGTAAGATTAGACTTGGATACCGATCCAGGAACTGGAGTCTGCACGGAACGTTTTTTGGGGCCATCCTGGGATGATAGGGCGAAAATATTACCTCCACTAAAACCCCCGGAAGGTGCTATTCTAGGAAGTAGAGGTTCTGGTGGTGGCGACGGTCAGTGGCAGACAGATGCAACCATAGAGACGGAACTAAATGTAAGCGAATTAAGCACTCATTATCAGGAACAACTCCTGAAAGTGGGTTGGGCGTTAAAAGAGGATGGAATGACTGCTTCTTTTGCCTGGAGCAGATGGTCATTTAATGATGAGTTTGGTGATCCTTGGTCAGGGCTTCTATTAGTTAGCGAGGCAGGACGAGAGAACACACGTTTTCTCTATTTAATGGTATATCGAGTATGATATTTCTTTAGTCTTCTCTGTAAATATCTGAAATGCGGGATTGAATGAGACAGAGTATTTTCATCGCCCTCACGGATGTATACCATTCTTTGATTCAGAAGGAGTTACCTTCTACCAACATGAGGATAGAGGGCCTTCTCTGGCGATAGCCGCACATACATTAGCCACAGAAAAGGAAAATGTATCAAATATAAGTTTACCTGAAACTAATGCACCTTATAAAGTCTGGAAGCGGGTAAAAACTTATTACACAAAGAATTGTTATGAATATATAGATATGCTCTTAAAGACGCTAACACTGAGGAATTACCGTAAATATAAGAACGTGAATGTTGAAATCCCAGATGGTGTTATAGGCATTATAGGTCTAAACGGCGTTGGGAAGACGACCTTAATAGAGTCGATCGGCTGGGTCTTGTTCGGGCATCATGCGGCACGAACAACAAAAGAACTTATAAAGCGGGAGGGCGCATCGCATAATGAATCATGCCGCGTTGCCTTAGAGTTCGAGCTGGATGGTGATGCCTATAGTGTAGTAAGGGAGATGGCAGGCAAGAATTTAGTGCCTAAAGCAAGTCTCGTTATCAATGGTAATCAGATAACAAACAACGCTGACGAGGTCTCTGGAGCCATAGAGGCTAGAATAGGTATGGATTACCAGTCCTTCTTCACTTCTGTTTTCGCACGACAGAAGGAATTGAACGCGCTATCATTAATGAAAGCAGCAGAGCGAAAAAAGCTCGTGCTTCGGATGCTCGGCATCGAGCGGATAGAAAACAGTATAGAGGCAATACGGGTGGATAAGCGAGGTAAAGAGAAGCGGATAGAGGGTATAAAAACCGCAACTGTTGATAAAGACGGCATAAAGAAGCTTGAAATATTTAAAAGTAAGAACGAAGAGCTGGAGAAGCAGAAAGAGAAGCTCATACCGAGTATAAACGAGCTAGAAACCAATAAGGTAACTAAAGAGAAAGGGACCGCAGTTGCGAAAGAGGAACTGGAATCGGCAACGAAGAAATACGAGCGATACATGGAATTGAGCAATACTATGGGCGCACGAAGAAGTGACCTAGAGAATACGAAGAAGCGTAAAGATGAGAAAGAGAAAGAGCTAACGGATTTGCAGACGAAGAAGAAACGGCTTGATGGTCTTCTGGATAAAGAGGTCCAGTATTTCCAGTTTAGAGCGGATAAGGAGGAGCTGGATGCGTTGCGTGAAAAATATCAACGGAAGCATGAGCTATTGAAACGTAAAGATAAAATCACGCAAGAGATAACGAGACGAGAGAGCGAGCTAAAAGTCTTGACCACTAATTTATCTGGATTTGACGGTGTAGACGCTGCCTTTGAAGCGCAGACACAGCACAAAGACGAGCTGGATGCGCTTAGAGTGCGATTTCAGCAGAAGCTAGAATTAGCGAGACAAAAAGAGAAGACAATGACGGAGATCGGGGCACGAGAGACGAGAACAAAGCGGCTGATAGAAGACCGGCAAGAATTTACGGGGCTAAAGGAGCGGTTGCAAACGACGAAACAGAAGCTAGAAGGGCTAAGGACGCAAAAGGAGAGTTTAATTTCTTCTATCGGCGCACTTAAATCGTCTGCGTTAGAACTCAAGAAGGATGTAAAAGAGCGCATGACGAAAAGGAAGAATATCGTGGCGTTGGGTCATGATGGCGAATGCCCGATGTGCGAGAGGCAATTGGGCTCGCATTACGAAGCGTTGCTAAATAAGCTTAATGATGAGATAGAAGCAAAGAAGGCGAATTATTATACACAGTATAACGAATACAAGAAAAATAAGGAGGAGCTCGGTTCTAAGACGCGAGAGGAAGATACACATAATAAGGTGGCGAATGAGCTGGATATACGGATGACTGAGATGCGTGCACTGGACGTAAAGCTAGAGCAGGAAGATAAGGAATTGAACTTATGGCGCGTGGAATTGTCGCGTATTTTAACTGCTTTGAGGCCTTTTCAAGTTGTGGAATTTGACGAAAAGGTGTATAAAGCGGTTAGCACGAAGCTAAACGAGCTTGATAAGAAAGTTAGCGCGAAGAAGGAATTCGAGCTGAAGATAACACATGAACGACGTGAATTAGTGCGCTGGAACACTGAATTGAAGCAGATAAATGCCGATTTGGCACCTGTTATGACGGTGGAGTTCGATAATAACGTCTACAAGTCGGTTATCGCAACGTTAAAAGACCTTGAAGTGATATATCGAGAGATAATCGGGTTACGAGCAGAGGTAGAGCGAGCAAAAGAAGTAAAAGATAACTTGCAACTGCTTAGCGAGTTGGAACGCGAGATTGCAGCCGATATAAGAGCTTTGAAGCGGCAGATGGATGATTTGGCGTTTGATAAAATGGCGTTTGTTGCGCTGAAGACTGGCTACGAACGCAAGAATAATGAACTGAACGAACTGAAGCTGAAGCTTATGGCGAAGAGGAATGAGTTCGAGAACGTGTGCAGGGAGATAGAGCATGTGCTGGCGGATATAGCGGAGCAGGAACGGTTACTGGCGGATAAAGCGAAGGAAGAGACAGAGCTAATGTATCTCAGCTTGCTTGAGCGGTTAATGAACGACTTCAAGGTGTATATGGTGGGTATGATTCGGCCGATGCTTTCTGATTACGCATCTGATATGCTGCGCCGGTTAACAGATGGTAAATACAGCAAGTTGGAGCTGGATGAGAACTACGATGTCTTCATCTACGATGAAGGGACGCCATATGCGATAAACCGATTCTCAGGCGGAGAGGAGGACTTAGCGAATCTGTGTCTACGGCTTGCGATTTCCGCTGTCGTCTCTGAGCGGAGTGCGATTCAGACTAATTTTATTATCCTCGATGAGATTTTCGGGTCGCAGGACGCGCTCCGGAAGCGGAATATCATGACTGCACTGAATGAGCTATCGAAGAAGTTCCGGCAGATATTCCTTATTACGCATATCGAGGAGGTTAAGGATTATATGGAGTATGTGCTTAGGGTGACGGAAGATGAGGATGGGGTGAGTTGGGTGCGGATGGGGGCGTAGGATAAGATAAGAAGAAATCGATTTTTTAATTTTGATTCTATGAACCCGTAAAAACTTAATAATTTTTCAGGACTTTAGAGTAGCATCTGTGTAAATCCGTGAAATCTGTGTCTTTGTATGATAATTATCAAAACTTTTTGGGTAAACTATTTACCGGGAGTTCACTGACATTAAAACAAGATATTTATCACCTGAGTTTTCAAGCGTTATGTTATGTTATGTATTGGTAACTTTTTAACAACATATCAAGGGGTAATAAAATCGGTTCATTCTTTGTACCCTATATGTTTATATCTGTTGCGTGACATGTTAACGCATAATGAGGGTAACGCTGGAGTTTGGTTCGGAGAATCGGTTATCACTGCCGATACAGTATAATTATACTGTCCAGGGTTTTTTATACCGTAATATCACGCCCGAGCTTGGCGAATTCTTACATGATCAGGGCTTCATGTTCGAGAAGCGAAGTTTCAAGATGTTCACCTTCTCTCGGTTGCAAGGGCGATATGAGTTGAGAGGAGATAGAATAGTGTTTTTTCCGCCTGTAAGCCTCACGATAAGTTCGCCATTTGACCGGTTCATACAAGAGCTTGCGAATACTATGCTCCAGAAAGGCGATTTGGAGCTCGCAGGGTGCAATGTTTATGTTGCAAATATAAAGGTTCTGCCGGAGGTGCAGATAGAGGACGAGATAAGAATCAATATGCTTTCCCCTGTTGTGGTTTACAGCACGCTGGAGACGAAAGAGGGAAAGAAGAAGACCTATTATTATTCGCCGTTCGAGGATGAGTTTACGGATTCGCTGGATAATAATTTACGTAAGAAATACGTGGCGTTTTTTGGTAAAGAGGCGAGAGCACGTAAGTTGGTGCTGGAAACTGTTGGGCGACCGAAAGAGAAGATAATAAAATACCGCGGGACTATTATTAAAGGCTGGATGGGTCGGTTTGTATTGAATGGAAATAAGAAGTTACTTAAGTTGGGTTATGACTGTGGTATAGGAGCGAAGAATCCACAGGGGTTTGGGATGGTGGAGATGCTAAATAATGGAAGAGATAGCTAGAATAACAGAAGATAAAACATTTGCGGTTATGTATATGTACATTACGTATAAATACATAAAAATAATATAATACAAACGTAAATAAATGAAGGACTAAAAATGAAGAACCCATTCAGGTATGGCGAAGTGGTAACGGGAGAAGACTTTGCAGACCGGGAAACAGAGCTGGCAGAACTCACAAGGGACCTAAAAGCAGGTCAGACTATCTTCCTTATTTCACCCAGAAGATACGGAAAAACATCCTTAATCATGAATGCACTTGCTAAATTACAGAAGGAAGGTTTTTATACCGCTTACATAGACATTTTTAAAGTATCGTCATTTAAAAGCTTGCTGGAGCTGTACACAGAGGTAGTATCCCAGGCGGCGGAAACAAAAATAGAACGATTTAACAAACTCGTCCGGGAGTTCTTCCCGAACATCCGTCCCAAGGTGGTTATCAGCTCAGACGGCAGCCCCTCGATAGAAATAGATTATGAAGTGAAGGAAAAAAGTGCGGGTAAACTGTTCGATGAAGTCTATGAGGCACCACAACGAATAGCCAAGAAGAGGAGCAAGAATTTTATCGTAGTGTTTGATGAATTTCAGGAAATCGCTAATTTTGATGGAGAAGCGATAGAGAAGGGTATGCGAGCTTGTTTTCAACATCATAACCTCGTAAGCTATCTATTTGCGGGCAGCCGGAGGCACATAATCTCTGATATGGTCACCAATAAACGAAGAGCTTTTTACAATATGGGCAAGGTAATGCCGCTCGGTAAGATACCGGTAGAAGAATTCAAAAGCTTCTTAGAGGATAAGTTCTCAAGAACTGGTTTTTCGGTAGAGGAAGGAGTGCTGGACGAAATTTTGGATGTGACAGAGAACTACCCGTATAATGTCCAATTTTTATGTCATGAGTTATGGAATAACTGTTTGGGCAAGAGAAAGGTCTCATTTGATGATATTACGCCGACCATGAACGGGATACTTGATGGTCAATCAGCAGTTTATGTTACCATCTGGAATACTCTGCCACGACATCAAAAGCGAATGATTATCGCAATTGCCGCTTCGGGTGGTGAAAAAATCTTCTCGCGTGATTTTATACGAGATAATGACCTGGGTGCTGTTTCTTCGGTTCAAACTTCTATCAATCTGTTGATGAAGAAAGAGATTGTTGAAAAAGAGAGTAACATCTACTATATCACCGATGTTTTTTTTAAAAAATGGATAAAAAAGGAAATGATGTGAATAAACACAAAATTCAAAACAAACTATTCTAAATTTTTCTCAGTTATTGAGAAATAATTATATAAAACTATCTTCATTATTAGGTTACTATGGAAACACAGCGGATAAAAAGGTATATAGAGGATTGGTATGGCAAGGAATTACCCTTTTTACTACCAAGAGAACTTAAAGCGGCCCAAATACCAGGCAAAGTTATATCTATCGTTGGTCCGAGGCGAGCGGGAAAGACATATTATTTCTTCCAGTTAATGAAGCCCGTGAAAGAAGTTTCATTGTATTTAGATTTTGAAGACTCGAGTTTATTGACGGTAAAATTCGATGAAGTGCTGGAAATTGCGAATTTATTTACGGAAATTACAGGCAAAGAACCGGAAAATATATTCCTTGATGAAATACAGAACATGGATAAATGGGAAACCGCGGTGAGAACCCTACTTGATAGAACTTCGTACAACATTTTTGTTACCGGCTCTTCCTCTAAGTTACTGAGCAGAGAAATAGCAACACAATTGAGAGGAAGATCGCTTACATACGTTCTTTTACCATTCTCATTTAGCGAGTTTTTAAAGGCGAAAAAAATAGAACTTAAAAACGTTTTTACGCAGATAGAGAAGGCGAAGATAAAAAAGTGGTTGCGCGAATACTTAGAACTTGGTGGATTTCCCGAGGTTGTGCTTAAGGAAGAGCGTGAAAAAATATTGAAGGAGTATTATGATACGATATTTTTCAGAGATTTCGTTGAAAGGCACGAGTTAAAGAGTTTGGAGATAGCGCGATTTATCTTCTCTTTTGTGTTTCAGAATTTTTCATCGGAGATAAGTGTAAATAAAATAGTGAACTTTTTGAAATCAGAAGGGAAGAAGTTTGGAAAGAATACGGTTTATAGTTACATAGAAAAGCTTCAAGATACGCAGGCAGTCTTTTTTGTGAATAGGATTTCCGGGACGGTATATGTAAAAGAGTCATGGCCAAGAAAGGTATATATTTGTGATTCCGGTATTTCGACTCTCTTACGTTTTTCTGACGATACCGGTAGGTTGATGGAGAACGCGGTCTTTTTAGAACTAAAAAGGATGCAAAATGAACGACCAATGTTGGATATTTATTACTACCGCGATTATCAGCAACGCGAGGTGGATTTTGTGTTAAAAGAAGGTTTGGCTGTTAAACAGCTAATTCAAGTGACTTATGCCACGGATAGAACCGAAATAGTGAAAAGAGAAGTGGATGCGTTGTTAAAGGTTTCAAGCGTGTTTGAGTGCAAAAATTTAGTCATAATTACCTGGGATTATGAGACTGAATTGAATGTTGAGGACAAGACAATAATGTGCATTCCGTTGTGGAAGTGGCTTATTAGAGACAAACGTTTTTAGCATTTATAGATGACTCTCTGGGAGCGGCGAAGCGTTTTGATTAACGTTTTCAAACGTTTGTCGGACCTGCTCATAGTAGCGAAGCAGCAGGGTAATATCGGTGCAGGAAAGGGGCTGGCATGGGAATCGGTGGAAAAGGAATATCATGTCTGAAGGATTGTATTGGGATGGCATAGAGCGGATGATAATTTGCTATTAGGCCATATGACCTCCTCTACATAACTCCTATAGACATACGACATAAAAAGCATTCCGGATTGAGAGGAGGCGAAAAGAATGAAAGGAAATAGAACTGCATCTGAGAGGTTAAATGC
>JAYEJE010000194.1:0-1517 GCA_034660415.1 Methanobacteriota archaeon
AACCTTCTCATAATATGTATATTTTCTTTTTACAAAACACTTTCTTTCTACGAGAAAGAACCTGTGCTAAGAAAGACTGTAATTTTTTTGCTTTTATCTTCTTAAGGATAATATGCTGTAATCTATTCTGTTCCTTTTCCCAAACTCGTGTATCTTTTTCAAAACTGCCATTTATATACTCATATCCTTCTGTTCTTCATCAATTTTTTTAGTCAAATCCGGATTTTTATGTTTTGTAGAGTCCCAATATTATTTCGCTTACTATTCATAAGAGATTTCTTATTCATAAACTTACCTCCATTTCACTTCACTCGATGAACATTCCAAGCGTGTTCTCACATCTCATTTTCCTGATAAATCCATCTTTTTGTCTGTTAGCATCACCATAAATTGAGGTGAAGCTTCTTGACGGAATAATTTCGGGACTCTACAGTTTAAAAAAGTGACAAACCTCGAGCGGAAGCCCGAAGCATCGCCTTCTTTCTAGAGGTTTATTCTTTTTTTGGTGCCTTCTCTTCTTTTTCAATAATTGTACCTTCTGTTGTGGATACTTTTATTCTATAACTTTCTCCCTTATTCCATTCATGCTCAACAGGAAAGTCCTTAGCTGATTTTAGACTGATTGTCCCTTCCTCGATTTTCTTCGGTTCGTTATTGATGTAGACTCTATCAACAGTTACTTCAAAGTCACCGCTATTTCTAATTGTTATATTGATAATTTTATCACTTTTTCCCGAGAATTGAACATTTTCAATTCTTATTTGCCCCGTCTTTTTTTCCTCTACTTCCTTTTTTTCTGCGACTGTTTTTGATCCAAAATAAAATCCAACAACAATACCAACAAGCTCGATGAACGCTATAACGAGTGGCTGGTTAGATATTTCGTAGCAAAGAGACAAAAACACTAAGATGACAAACCCAATAACAAGCGTGCCAGCAATAGCCCTCCTCATTTCGCCTTTATTTAAGCTCTTATCAGCCCAATAGCCAAGTGCAATTAAAAGCACAAAGATACCGAGTATCGCACTCACAACAAATATTGTCACCGGTGGAGAAATTGGCTCAGTTGTGGTTTGATTACCAGGAGTTGGAGTTATAACTGGAGTAGGCGTGGGTGATAGAACCGTTAAAGTTGCACTTACGTCATTCGCTGTCACGTTGTATGTTCCAGCTTTATCTTTAGCCACTACACTTTCTACTGTCTTTGTCTCATTTGGCTCAAGTGTCACATTAACAGATTCCACTTCTTCTTCGTCTATCTTGAATACTATCGTCTCATTTTGGGTAGCATTGCCTACATTCTCAACCATTGCCCTTATTGTCGCATTTTCGCCGACTGCAACGCTTTCCGGCGATACGGTTACAGTGGTAACTGTTACATCCGCTTCTGACGCTGTTACGCTCATACTAACGGCAATCGCTATCGTTGCCAAAATCACTAAAACCCTTAAAGATAGTTTTTTCATTCTTCTCCTTTTCACCTCCTTCCCTTTCTTTTTCTTCCAATTTAGGATTGT
>JAYEJE010000195.1:0-1511 GCA_034660415.1 Methanobacteriota archaeon
AGAAGTCACCTTTTTTAAGGTAATATTTCGTGTCTTCATAGTATCTCTTTGCGTTATCTACTACCTCTTTCTCATTGCCATCGAGTGATAGGGGATCTAGCTCAGCTATGCTATCTTCAAAAAGTGCTATGTCCTTCTTTATCCTGTCTGTTTCGCTCATCCGCCCATCGCCTTTTACAACCGCAAACCTGTATAGCGGGCATTTCCTCGGAGTCCGACTTAAAGTTTTGGAAATTTTTTTTGTAGCGTTAGTTCTTCGTTCCCCACTCACCATTTAGCAGTCTATTTAAGGTCTCTTCAATTGGCTCATCCGAATACGTTAGTGCCAAAATGCCTAGCTCTACTGGATCAATACCGATAAAATCTACGTATTCCTCGGGCGTTAAACTGCTCAGATCTGCCCACGCTTTCTCGAAAAGATAAGTTTGTCGGGCCCTCTCTTCATCTGTGCTCATGTTCATTTTATATGTTGGAACTGGAAGTATATACTATCTTTGAATTATTTGTTTGGCTATACCGTATTAACACAAGATGTTACTGACTTCTAGGCGAAAATGTGGATTAATTTGATTTCTTCTGCGTTCATCTGCGTTCATCTGCGTTCATCTGCGTCAACAAATATTTGATTTTAGTTTGTTCTCACTATTCGCTGTCTCACGAGCATCATATACCTCTTTTCCTTCTCGAATACCTCTTCCTGAGACGAGAACATCTTACTAAATCAAATAGATGCGGATAAGGGGCAAACACCTATTGACGTCCCAGGAATTCCAGGACGGCCTGTGCAAGGACGGCGGGCTTTTCTATATATATGTTGTGCCCCACCCCTTCGAGTATCTTCCACTCTGAACTGTGTATAGATTGATGGATCTGTTCTGATATATTGCCGCACCCATAGAAACGCCGAGCAGGTGCGCCTGACTGATCTCCAGTTTCTGAAAGAGCGCAAAAAGATCTGCAGAGAATTGTTGGATTGAATATGGCATGTCCGGTTTCCCTGAGTCTCCATGACCTCGAACATCGGGAGCTATGGTTCGATAGTGTTTGGAAAACTCCGGCATTACCCAAACCCATCCGGCCTGATCTCCGCTAAGGCCATGTATCAAGACCAGGGGAAAACCTGTTCCTTCCTCATGGTAATTGATCTCGATATCACGCACATCAACATTTGACATTTCTATCCGCTCCTTATCTTGTGCTTGATTCTTTTATAGCGTATACTAAATAAACAAGAAGGATACGTTTACATGGAGATAGTATGCAAATGCTCGAACTATTATTTATGTTTTGTTCATGTATATAAAGTATAACTTCTACCCATAAATAAATTTAATTTAGGACGCAGATTTACACGGATTTACACGGATTTGGGTTCTTCTGCGTTAATCTGCGTTAATCTGCGTTCATAAATATTTAATGGCTCTTCGCGGTTTCATGTGGGTAGATGTGGATAGGATGCGGTCCAACAATCCAAAATCGGAAGAAAAAGAAACTGCTGGGGCTTTAAATCC
>JAYEJE010000196.1:0-1510 GCA_034660415.1 Methanobacteriota archaeon
TACGCAAACAGACGAACTCTTCGATTCACTATGTGAAGACTGCTTTAAGCGAGAGATAAAGTTAATCGAACCCACAGGGATAAGTGTGAGTATATGCAGGACCTGTGGCTGTTACTTTAAAGGCAATGAGAGAACGAGCATAGAGGCCGTTGTGGAAGCTACAATAAGGAAAGAGATATGGAAGAAGTATGGATGCGACAGTGAAGTCGAGATAAAAGAGATAAAAACAGGTGATAAGCGTGCACACGTAGTTCTAATCGTGAAAGCCGAGCTAAGAGGTCTGCAGCTAACAGAAAACGGAGAACTTGAGGTCGTTTTGAAACGAGAATCATGTGAACGATGCAACCGGATATCAGGCGGATATTACGCGGGAATAGTGCAGATAAGGGCTGATGACCGAATCCCAACAGATGACGAGCTGGCAATAGCGGAAAAAGTCGCACGTTCTTCGCTAATCGAGCCGGATTTTATATCCAAAGAGGTGTTGTTGAAGGAAGGGCTGGATATTTATGTTAGCAGTATGGACTGCGGTCGTAGGATCTCGAATGCGATAGTGAGACGATTCGGCGGTAGCTATTCGAAAAGTCAGAAATTATACGGCCGGAAAGATGGTAGGAACGTATACAGGATCTCTTTTTCGGTTCGTATGCCCGGGTTTAGGGTGGGGGACGTGCTGGAAATCGGAGACAAACGCATTTCCATAGAGAAGATGGTAGAAGGGCGAGGGATAGAGGGCGTGGATATAGACACTGATGAGCACGTGTTCTTGAGTAAGCGAGAGACGATGAAAGCGAAACGAGTGTGAAAAGCGTTGAAAATCAGCAAAGGAATAGTGGTTTTGTATTTGATTTACGAATATATTTAAATGTTTGTATCTTTTTGTAAGTAATTACAACGGATGTGATAATGGTGACAGTAAATGTAGAAATGGAGATAGTTGTAGATGGAGAAGAGATAGACACAAACGAATTCGTGCAAAATGTGATGGGACGAGCAATTGCCGGTGCTATTTCGGCGTTGAAGGGCGTTACGGATGACTGGCAGGAGATCGGAGTAAATGTAAAGCGGAAGTGAAAAGATAAATAGAATGCTCTTCGCTATTTCATGTGGGTAATAGGAACTTTAAGTAACCCAATCGGAGGTATGTCACAGAGAGATCACATTAGTGATTTTCGAATCGTAACTCTACAAATACCAAGCATCTACTTTCTCGCACGCAACCCGCCTAATAACTGTTTCCCACTTCGTGTAACTCGCTCCTGTACAAGTATACCCCGAGACACGATAATAGGCGTGAAGAACGCAGCATAAACTAGCCCTATCGCTGCAATTATACCAAAATCCTGCACCGGCACAAGCGACATCGACGTGAGCGCTAAAAAAATGTACATGATGGTAAAGACTAATATAAGGCTTATCGCAGTCGTTTCCGCACGGCACTCTTCCATTAGTCGGTCCATCTGCGAAAAAAGTGCGAAAATGCTCGCGTGCTTGAACATGGCTTCGTCTG